>JAQWSA010000112.1 GCA_029243445.1 Alphaproteobacteria bacterium | reverse complement strand
CCACTTGTAACTATAAATAAAAATTGCAAGTTTATTCTAGGTACTGTCAAATCAGTGAATATTATTAGCCCAAATAAGTATAAGAGTGCGATAGGAAAACCATACCCGAATCGTACGAAGGTTGCACCAGTAGTACCTAATTGATTTTTTAACTGTTTTTGCAGCATCATCCGCAAGTTCTGAAGAAATGCCGCAATTATAGTTAAAGGGATCCAGAGTAGAGACATTTAAAAAACCAACATTTTAAAACAACACCAATAATTAATTTTATTGATATTAATGCTTCATTTAGTAACTAAAGAAAGTAAGTTTGAAATTTATTAATGATATTTTAAATAAAATTAATATTATTAAATTGTGGGATCTTCGGTAACTCTAATAAGCTGCCGTCCCTTATTAAGTCCCGAATATAGATTACATAAAGCTTGGGGTGCATTTTCTAAGCCTTCTGCAATATCCTCGCGATAATTAAGCATACCTTTACTATACCAATCATATATATCCTTAAGGGCATCTTCATATTTATCTCTGTAGTCAAATAGAATGAAACCTTGAATACGTAAACGATTTACAAGAACGTGGCGTTCAAAACGCAACCCAACAGGAGGGGGACTCCACCCCTCCGTAGCTGCTGTTCCACAAATAACAACTCTTCCGTTCTGATTCATTAAACTTAGTACAGAATCTAAAGTGTCACCTCCAACGTTATCGTAATAAACGTCTATGCCATTTGGACAGCACTTTGCTATTTCATTTTTTAATTGATCTGTATCTTTATAGTTTATTGCATGGTCATAACCAAATTCATTAATACACAATTCAACTTTCTCATTTCCGCCGGCTAAACCTACTGTTTTACACCCTTTAATTTTCGCAAATTGTCCTACTGCACTTCCTACTGATCCAGCTGCTGTGGATACTAGAACGGTTTCTCCATTTTTAGGTTGACCAACATGCAATAGACCAAAGTAAGCAGTAAAACCACTATGACCTAATAGACCAAGAGAAGCTGAAAGGGGGCCATTATCAATATTTACCTTACGGTAAGTGCTGTTTTCTGGATTTAAAATAGAGTATTCTTGCCATCCTGTATTCATTGCTATGAATTCACCTATAACAAAGTTTGGATTGTTTGAACTAATAACTTTGCCAACACCGAATGAACTCATAGTAGCCCCAGTCTCTACGCTGGCATAATTTTTAGCGTTACTAATCCAACCTTTCATACCTGGGTCAGCTGTTACATAGATGTTTTGTAAAAGTACCTCTCCCGAACTCGGTTCAGGTGCATCATCCTCTATGACTGAAAACAACTCTACAGATGGCAGGGCCTTAGCTCTTTCAGTTAGAATAACTCTTCGATTTTTATATTGAGACATCTTCTAGTCATTCCTTTATAAAATTATAATACTAGATATCTAAAAAAATATGTTCAAATATTTATTTTATAAGATAAGTTTAAATCGTAAATTAATTTATTTTCTACTTTAAAAATATTAAGATCACTATGCGATATTTATTAATGAACTTTGATAAGTGGATTATCTTTGTTTTATGGTTGGCATTGTTTCTATTATTTTTAGGACTTTTTATGCCAGCTATTGAGATAAAGTCGCTTATATTTATTAGGCGTGAATTATCATTAGTTGACAGCGTATTTACTTTTTTTCATTCGCGTAATTTCTTTTTGTTTTTAGTAACTTTTTTATTTTCTATCATATTTCCTGCATTGAAAACTATAGTTGGTTTGTATTTATGGTATACATACAAATTTCGTTATGGCTCTACTGATAAAGTAATAACAATACTTTCGGCCATATCGAAATGGTCAATGCTTGATGTTTTTATTATAGCTTTAGTTATCCTTGTTGTTGATGGACGACTATTTTCTGAGGCAGATATTAAGCTTGGGGCAATAGTGTTTACTTCATCTGTTGTTTTATCAAGTTTTGCCATATATCGCCTTAAGAATCTGATATATAAAAAATAATTATTAATTGGGCTTTTAAAAACAAAGATGTTTTATATTTAATTTCAAAATAGATGAGCTCTTTTACTAATATTATTATGTTAGTTATTTTGGGAAGAAAACTCATCATAAATTTCTAGAGCGTTAGCTGAATAAACAGTAGCTGGCCCACCCCCCATTTGGATAGCTACTGCTATAGTATCAAGAATTTCTGTACGACTTGCTCCTTTTTTTTGCGCCATTTTGGTATGATAAACTACACATCCTTCACAACGTTGAGTAATAGAAATCGCTAGTGCCATTAGTTCGACGGTTTTTATATTTAGTTCCTTAGGTGCCTGTGCTGCTTGCATTGTCGCTCTATGTGCTCGCATTGCTTCGGGGTGGCTTCGAAAAAGTTCAGCAGCTCGAGAGTCTTGTGCATCAGAAATAGCGGTAAAGTTTTTCTCCATTTTTTCTCTCTATAAAATTAGTATTATATTAAAATTAAGTTTATCATTAAGTTTTAATCAAATGTTTTATCTATACCAGAAATATAAAAGTAAAAAATATATACATAATTTTAGATTGGCTATAGCGAAGGCGGAAGATAGAGAAAATGATTGATCAGAAACAATCACCACCACCTAACTCAACTGTAAAAAATCCTACGTTGAAAGCACCTGTTGGCTCATGTGATTGCCATGTACATATATGGGGTCCACAATCAGAAATTCCTTTAATAGATGGTTTTCCTATTAAGTTTAGAGATGCTCTTCTAGAAACCTATATTTCAGTCAGTAATAAAATAGGTATTGAGCGTTCGGTGATTGTACAAGCCATTCCGCAAGGCCATGATCATCGTGTCTTGTTACATTGTTTGCGCGCATATCCTGAAAAATTTCGAGGAGTAGCTGTACCTTCTCCAAATGCTAGTGATGCTGAGATAGACGAATTACATGAGGCCGGTTGTCGAGGCATTCGTGTTGCTTATACTTTTTCATCCGATATTCCTATCAAGAATATAGAACGAGTTGCTGAACGAGGTTGGCACGTTCAGATAGTTATACAGCCAGTATATTTAGCTGAATGGCACAGTACCATTTTGTCTTTACCATGTGATATTGTTATTGATCATATGGGACTGCCAAATGCAGAAGAGGGCATTAACAGTGAGCACTTCAAAAAAGTTTTATCCCTAATCGAACAGCCAAATGTTTGGGTAAAACTAACTGGTATGGATAAAGCTTCTAGTAAAGGAAAAGCACCATGGCTGGATACCATACCATTCGCCAGGAAAGTTTATGAATTAGCTCCAGACAGATGTGTGTGGGGCACTGACTGGCCGCATCCTGGTACTTTTGGGAATATGCCCGATGAAGGTGAACAACTTGACGTCTTGCTATACTGGTTTCCGAAAGAGTCAGATCGCTATAGAGTTCTTGTGCAAAACCCTGAACGTCTATATGGCTTTCTACATATATAGAGATCTGGAGACACCTGTAAATGACTGCTAATGTGCCCCGTCCAACGGATGCCCTTTCTCGAGGTATTTTTATGATGTGCTTTGCCGTATTATCCTTTGCGGCTATGAATAGTTTTACTAAAGAATTGCGATCCGATTTACCGGTTATTGTTATAATTTGGGGGCGTTATTTTTTCCATCTATTACTCATACTTGTTATGTTTCCAAAACGTATTCCTACCTTATTTCATATCCGTGATAAATATCTACAGATAGTTCGCTCTGTTTTAGTTTTATTAGCAACTGCTTGTATGTTTTTCGCTATGGGATATATGCCTTTAGCTGATGCAGTTGCTATAACATTTGTTGCACCATTACTAATAGTTGCTTTATCAGCAGTTTTTTTAAAAGAGGCCGTTGGTCCTAGAAGGTGGGGAGCTGTTATAATAGGCTTTATTGGGGTCATGGTGATTATCAGGCCAGGAGCAGGTGCTTTCCAAATAGCTGCTTTACTTCCACTAACTTGCGCTCTTTTATATGCTATATTTCAGATTTTAACGAGGCTAATAAGTCATAGGTCGAATCCGCTAAATATGTTGTTTTATACAGCTGTTACGGGGGCTATACTGATGACAGTTATTGTACCTTTTAGCTGGCAAACACCATCAAACGACCAGTGGTTAATGTTAATGGCTATAGGCTTACTTGGTGGTCTTGGTCATTATGCACTAATTAGAGCTTATGAAAGAAGTGAGACCTCTCTTGTAGCACCTTTTGCTTATACAGAAATTATTTGGGCAACATTATTAGGGTTTATCGTTTTTGGAGATTTCCCTGATATTTATACGTTTGTTGGGACCGCAATAATTATTGCTAGTGGTGTTTATATTTTACAAAGAGAACGCAAGACTCGTTCCATTTCGTAATTAATTCTAGTTTACTTTATTTGTTTGTATTATTTTTAAAAAACTTAATTCTAAGCTGTGTAACCGCCATCAGCTGCAATGATTTGGCCTGTTATTAGCGAGGCTTTCGAAGAAGCAAGAAATGCTACTATTTCGGCGACTTCTTCTGCTGTGCCAATTCTGCGTAAAGCAGAAGCACGTTCAATAGCTAGCTTTTCTCGTTCTGAAATTATATTCTCGAGGAGATGTTGACCTAGTCCTGCAGATATAAAACCGGGTGCCACAACATTAGCCCTAACACCATTTCTACCTTCTTCTCTTGCTATGGCAGAAGTTAATAAATTAACTGAAGCCTTTGGAGCAGCTGATAAAATATCACGTGATGCGTAACGTATTGTTGCAGCTGAGGTAACGGCAACTATGGAGCCTTGGCTAGCACGAAGATGAGGTAAAGTAGCTTTAACTATGTTAAAGTAGCCAACCGGTTCTAGAGAAATAATTTTATTCCATTCTTGGGAAGAAACTTCACTAATAAATGGTTGACCAATATCTGGTCCTACTGAGAATATCATTGTGTGGATAGCTCCAAATTCATCAGCAATATTGTTTACGATACTTGTGATCTCTTCAGCTTTTGTGAGTTCCATGTGATAGCATTTAGATTGAAGTCCTAATTCTCTAACGTCTTGTTGTGCTGATAAAGCACCTTTATGGTTTTTATTATAAGTTATGGCTACATTACTTCCTTGATACGCAAGTTTGCTGCATATAGCGTTACCTAAACCTCCACTTCCTCCAATAACTAAAGCTACTCCTGAAGGAAAAACATCTTCTGGATCAAAGTGTTGCTCCATAATCGTATTCCCTGAATGATTATTCAAATAAACTATAAAGTAGTTTTATAACTATTTGTTTATATTTTTAAAAAGGTTTTTAGTTTATTGGAACCAACCATATTAAATGTGTGCTAATTCGTAAAAATTAATTATAATAATTTTCATATTTATCTCTGATATTCATAATAAAAAAACCCGACCTAAATCGTGTTTGAATATAGGCCGGGTTTGATTATAAGCTATCTTAATTTTTTATAGGCCGAGTACGTCCTTTGCTACAGCTTGAAACTCCTCCGAGGTCATGAGTCTCTTATGAATAAGACCCCAATCTTTAACTGCCATAAGTACTTCCATTGATTTTTCATCCTCAACAACCACTTGAATCCGGGCTAGCCATTCTTTGACAGTATCAATTCCTGATCCTTTGCCCATGACTGTCTCTGGTTCATCTTGGCCTACCATGCGCGGACGGAAGGGCATCACTTCAGTTTGATGTTCATCTCCGCAGTTAAGCAGCCAGGTAGCAATTATACCTGATTCTACTTTAAATAGGTTGTCACCAACAACTGGGCGATTATCTGGAACAATAACTCCTGATACATCCCTTACTAAATCTGCCAGTCCTTTTAAATTTTCAAGCTTAATGCCTATGTCTATATCGTAAAGAGTACGGAGAGCCATTACTGTTTCTTCCATAGGTACATTTCCAGCACGTTCGCCCACACCCATAACAGTGGACTGTACAACCTCTACGCCTTCCGATAGTGCCATGATCGTGTTAGCCACTCCCATACCGTAGTCCATGTGGAAATGTGCTTCGAGGGGGATATCTGGAAATCTATGTTTCATAGAACGCACAAAATACTGCATCGCATGTATTGAGGTTGCGCCCATAGTATCAACTAGTGCAAGGCCATCCATATGCCCTTCAGTTCCTACCCGGTCAATTAAATCTATTACCCATTCAAGATCAGAACGGGTAAAGTCGATTGGAAAGAAAACCACTTCTAAACCCTGTTCATGGGCATAATTTGTAGACTCTATTGACAAGTCGATGGCTCTTTCTAGGTCCCAGCGGTAGCCAAGTTCAATAAGATGGGGGCTTGCCGGCACCTCCATAATTACTCCCTTTACACCAGAATCAACTGCTCTTTTCACGTCATCAACCATACATCTTGCGAAGGCATATACCTTTGGACCAAAATCTCTACGAGCTAATTCTTGAACCACACGTGCATCATCTTTCGAAACAACTGGCATTCCAGCTTCAATTCGGTGAACACCAGCTTCTGCTAAAGCCTCTGCAATCCTTATCTTATCATCAAAGTTAAAGGCTAAGCCCGCCTGCTGCTCCCCGTCCCTTAATGTAACATCATGTATCTGAATTTTTTCGGGGAATTTCCAGTCTTTAGTTACCTCGGGTGCAAAATTCCAAGGGCTAGTAAACCAATTTTCTGTTTTCCATGGGGTGTCGGTCATAAATAGTATCTCCGCCGGTGGCTGGTCATAGCAGACTGCCGGTTTATTAAAAATTGTTAGATTAGAACCAGAAGGCTCCCTTAATCTTTATATTCAGCCAGAATGTAGAAAACACTAACCTACAAGTCAACGCGTCCATTTTATAAGTGGGGCAAGGTGCTATAATAAATTTTTTTATTGGCGTCTTATCTATGACAATGCGATAAAGCAAAATACTCAAACCATGAAATATTTAATGTTAAAACTAATGGGGAAGTAAAATGATATATGAATTAAGAACATATACTCTCAAGGCTGGTTCTATTCCCGCTATGTTAAAGGCTAATGAAGACATAGGACGTCCAGTTAGAGGAGATAACTATGGAAAATTAGAAGGTTACTGGTTTACCGATATAGGCCCACTAAATCAGGTTATGCATTTATGGAGTTATGATAATATGGCCGAACGCGATAGACTGCGTAAAGAACTTGGTAGTCTGGATGCATGGGTTAAAGAATATATTCCTGTTATAAGGCCGTCCATAATTAAGCAAGAACTAAGATTTATGGAAGCTCATCGTGATCTTTCGCCGCCAAATGATCAGGGCAATTTTTATGAGTTTAGAAATTATAGAATTAAACCTGGTAACGTTGGTGAGTGGATGAAGAGGTTCGTAGAGGTAATGCCAACGCGTGAATTATATTCGAAAAATATTTGTGCTTGGATTACACAATCTCCAGACCCTAATGAAGTTTGTCATCTATGGGCTTATAAGGATACAAATGAGCGAAAAATTGCTAGAGATGGTGTTTTGCAAGAAGCGGCGTGGAAGGAATTTTCAGCCTATGGAGCTCCGCTACTGGTAGAGATGACTTCAACTCTTTTATGGCCTGCAAGTTTTTCACCACTTAAGTAATTAAACTTAGGGCTGTATTTTTTATTGTAAACAGAACGCAAAACAAAATTTGTTAGGGTTTTGTGCAATACTTAAGTATAATATACCTAAGGTTTGACAATTATTACCACATCCGTAACTAATAACAGTCTAACAAAAATATTTACATGCTATTTAGGCGAAGAAGTCTTCGAATAATATGGGTCTAGATACCGCTAGATTATATATGTTTAATAATTAATAAATTGGGAGGTTAGAATGAAACATAAGTTTTTATTAGGGTTAATATCGGCAGCTCTACTTACTGTTAGTTCATTTGGGCTTAACGCTACAGTGAAAGCTGATCAAATAAATATACGCATTGCATCAGGTCATCCGCCGACAGTTGTTTATGCAGGACTAATGAAAAACTACTTTCAATCCGAATTACAAAAAGCTGTAGAATCTAAGACCAGTCATAAAGTCAAGTTTATAGAAGGTTATAGTGGCTCTATAGTCAAAGTTTTTGATACTTTTGAAGGTGTACAGAATGGCGTAGTTGATATTGGTGGATTTTGCTATTGTTTTGAAGCTTCAAAATTACCTATGCACGCTTTCCAGATTATGCTTCCGTTTGGAACTATGGATCCCGTACAAAGTGTGGGTGCAGCAGCAGAAATATATAATAAGTACCCTAGTTTAGCTAAACGTTTTCAAAATTATGGTCAAACTTTAATCGCAATTATTGGCGATGGTGGTTATAATTTAGGAACAAACTTTGCATGGGAAAAACTTGAGGATCTTAAGGGGCATAAGATTTTAGGTGCCGGTTTAAATCTAAACTGGATGAAACAAGCTGGTGTAGGAATTGTACCTGTAACTGATGGCCTACCGGGCTGGTATCAGAAAATAAAGACTGGTGTTGCTGAAGGTGGCATTATGTTCCCAAGTGCTTGGGGCCCAGTGTTTAAACTTCATGAGGTTGGTAAGTACTATACAACCATTGGTTTTGGATCAATCACTTGGCATGGATTAACAGTAAATAATCGTTTCTGGGAACGTCTCCCAGCCGATGTGAAACCTGTTATACGGGAAGTGGCTGGACGTTTCCAGACATTGACTGGGTCAGCAAATAAAGTTGGTTATGAAAAAGACATGGCTTGGTTGCGGAAAAATATTACCGTTACAGATCTTCCTGCTGATGTTCGTCTAGGATGGGCCAAGGGGTTAGCTCATTGGCCACAGAAACATGCCAACGAACTTGAAGGAAAAGGTTTTCCTGCAAAGGCTATCCTCAATGACTATTTATCAGCGGCTGAGAAACAAGGCTATAAGTGGCCGGTTCGTTACGTAGTTAAGTAATATTAGGCTTAGCTAATTTAAATATATACATTACCGGTCGACTAACTATTTAGTTAATCGGCCGGTAATTACTTTTCCGGTCAAATTTCGACTAGAACTAATATAAACCAGTTACATGTATTGTTGAACCATGTTTCGTTTATACGAGAGATAAATGAATCTAATTGTACTCAGTGATCGTATTTCGAAGTTTCTTATGATAGTTGCTGCTGTTTGGGCCTTTGGCTTAACCTTCTTAATTCTGGCTGATATAATTGGTCGTGGTGCTTTTGACGCACCTATAAATGGAACTGCTGAACTTGTTACAGCTTCAATAGTAATTATTGTGTTTCTTCAAGCAGGCTATGCTATTCGCAGTCGATCAATGCTTCACGCTGATTTTCTAGTTATACACCTACCATCAACTATACAGCGCATTTTTTTAGCATTTGGTTATTTGTTGGGTGCAGTATTTTTCTTGATGATTATAACTGGCGGATTAGATGAAAGCATAAGGTCATTTACTGAGGGTGAGTATGAAGGTGAGGGGGCAATACGTGTTCCGTCTTGGCCTGCACGTTGGACTGTGATGATAGGTAGTGGATTGGCTATGATAAACTATCTCGTAATGGCTTATCTGGACATATTCAAACCTGAGTTACTGGATGCAGAAGTTGATCCAGAAACTTCTTCGATTTAAGGCTTGGTAAAAGGAGAACTCCTAGCGTGTTCGAAGTAAATACAGCCGTCCTTCTGATTGTCTGTCTAATTGCATTGGTTGCGATCGGTGTTCATATCGCAATCGCATTAGGTATGACTAGTGCTCTAGGAATTTTTTTGGTTACAGGAGGTGACAGCTATGCCTTCAGAACCGTTCAGACTATGCTTGCTGCGACTGCTTATGAAGCAATTCGTGATTACGTGTTTGCGGTGATTCCTTTATTTCTCTTAATGGGGGAATTTATTAGTAAGTCTGGTACTGTCACCGACGTCTACCGAGGAATAAATAGAATGCTTCGGAGACTTCCAGGAAGGCTTGCTATTGCCACAGTTTTTGGTAACGCCTTATTCTCATTTGTAACTGGTGTGAGTATTGCTTCTGCAGCCACATTCTCTCGAATTGCATATCCGGAGATGAAACGTTTCGGTTACCATAAGGGTTTCGCTTTAGGAGCTGTGGCGGGATCAAGTTGTTTAGGAATGCTTATACCACCTAGTGTTTTGATGATTGTTTGGGGAATACTTACTGAACAATCAATTGGTCAATTATTTGCAGCAGGAGTTTTCCCAGGGCTGCTTCTTATGACGCTCTTTATTATTTATATATTTGGAATGGCTATTATAAAGCCTTCGGTTGTCGGTGCAGGCTCAATACATAATAAAACTAGTCAAGTGATTAATAATAATTCAGCTAGTTATAATGAAGTGGATAAAGATCCTAACAATGTATCAACCAATCAATTTATTATAAGCTTATGTGGTATTATAGCTGTTATTGTAGCGGTCCTAGGAGGTATATGGTTTGGTGTGTTTTCTCCAACTGAAGGAGCCGGCGCAGGAGCATTTATTGGACTTATTCTAGCTTTACTCAAAGGTTTGAAATATCACGACTTTATAGATGCAATTTTATCTGTTGGTAAAACTTCGGCGCCCATTTTACTCTTACTAGTAGCGGCTTCCCTTTACTCACGCACATTAGCCATGACAGGAATGGCTAATGCAATTGAAAGTCTCTTTATAGGTTCGGGTATGGCAACTTGGGCAATAATTGCGGTCATGGTTTTGATATGGTTTGCTTTAGGAATGATTATAGATTCGATCTCGATCATGCTTCTAACCGCGGCAATATTTTCTCCTATAGCTGTAAAGGTTGGTTTTGATCCAATTGCTTTTGCTATAATTGCTATAATTGCTATTGAGGCAGGACTTTTAACTCCGCCATTTGGCCTTTTGGTATATACTGTTAAGTCTGCGATCCAAGACATAGATCCAGAGATGAATGTTATGACTATTTTTAAGAGTTCAACACCCTATTGGATTATTATGCTAATAGGCATGGTGCTAATTGTTAGATTTCCGGTGATTGCCACTTACCTTCCTGAAGCTTTATTTTGAATATATTTCAACCAGATTAAGCTTTTAAGCACATTTAAATAAATTTAATGGTTCCCGCGGTAGAAACCGAACCTGCGAGAATCTGGTTAATAGTTAGTATTTATTTTACGTATTTAAGTATGATTTTTGCTACATTAACTGCAGATGCGAGGTTTTCCCCGGGCATTAGTCCACGATAAATCGTGTTCAGCATTTCTATAAGTATTTGCAGAAGAAAGAAAAATATTCCAGCAACCCATTGGAATTGCTACGTTTTAATTGGCTCCGGCGGCAGGACTCGAACCTGCGACCCAGCGATTAACAGTCGCTTGCTCTACCAACTGAGCTACGCCGGAATGTATTATGCGGCTTTATAACAAACGTAGGCCTATACGCAATAGTATTTAATGGAGGCCCGGGCCGGAATCGAACCGGCATTAAAGGATTTGCAGTCCTCTGCATCACCACTCTGCCACCGGGCCATCTTATAAACCTACTTTTTTAATGGAAATTATTCCTTATACTCTATTATATAGTATGTATCAGTGTTATTGCACCGATGATACTTTCTCTTCAAGGTATTACGTAAATAAGGGTTTTCTTAGCTATAGTATAAAATAT
>JAQWSA010000111.1 GCA_029243445.1 Alphaproteobacteria bacterium | reverse complement strand
ATTGTAGCTGCTGAAGCAGCAGAGAACATTTTATTAGGGTTGCCAATTCAAGAGCAATTGCCTCCTCTCCCAGTTTATATAAGGCCACCGGATGTTTCCCTACCGGAAGTAAATTCGTAAAATTAGTAGGAGAGTTTAGTTGGAGGTACATAAAAAACATTTTAATATTGAGGTATTAGTTGTCTCGCCGGTTATTTTATCTCAGCTTTCGGAGATGCATAAAATTTGTTTTGGTCTACCCCATAAGAAGAGATGGTCTCCAAGTGTATTTTCCTCACTTTTAAAAACTCCGGGAACTATCGGTTTAACAGCAGTAGATTTATCAGGGGAAGCACTTGGGTTTATAATAGCACGCATCGCTGTTAATGAGGGTGAGTTAATAACTTTATGCGTTTTGCCTTCAGCTCGTCGTGAAAGGGTAGCCACAGAGCTGTTAAGAGAGTTTAAACTTTTACTAAAACCACATAATCGTATCTTTCTAGAAGTGTCAGTTGATAATATGCCCGCGCAAAAACTCTATCACTCACTAGGTTTTAGTGAAGTTGGCAGAAGAAAGGGTTATTATAAGACAAATAGCGGAAATTCAGATGCCTTAATTCTAATGTCCGGTTAAGAATTATAAAATGCTTAGTGTTAAATTAAAGATTTACATGATATACTTATGTATATTTTATAAAAATTAAATATTTAAATATAACGCCACTTATTTTGAGTAAGGTACAAAATAAATATATTTATTTGTGCTGAGTTAAAGAGGCTAAATAATGAATAGCGAAAGCGATTCTGATGATCTACTGAAGTTTACAGTAGAAATAATTGCTGCACATGTCTCTAATAACACATTGCCTGCGTCTGAATTACCGCAGTTGATTTCGCAAGTGCATTCCAGTTTGTCGGATACGGGTAAGTCAATGGGCACCAGAGAACGCCCTACCCCGGCTGTTTCCATAAAAAAGTCTATTACCCCTGATTATTTAGTGTGTTTGGAAGATGGTAAAAAGCTGAAAATGCTTAAACGCCATATAAAAACGGCCTATGATCTTACGCCAGGTCAATATCGTGAACGTTGGGGGTTAGCGGCAGACTATCCGATGGTCGCACCAAATTATGCAAAACGTCGCAGTAATCTGGCAAAAGAAATTGGCCTCGGTAAACGTGGCAGTATACTCAAGTAGTAGCACTTGACCCGGTAGGTAAGTTTTTTTAACCATTGGTCGATAATTTTTATAAGTTGCAGTATATTATTGATAGAAACTTATCATATTGATAAGTTTTGGTGCAGAATTATCAATATGATAAGTATTGTATATGTGAGGGAACATGCAGTCGCGAATCGAGCAGATATGCGCAGATAAAGGTCTTAGAATGACCGACCAACGCCGAACTATAGCTCAAGTTCTTTCGGATAGTATGGATCATCCTGATGTTGATCTTCTCTATCAGAGAGCTACAGCGCTAGATCCGAATATTTCAATTGCCACTGTTTATAGAACAGTGCGCTTATTCGAAGAAGCAAATATATTAGAAAAACATGATTTTGGAGATGGTCGGGCACGTTATGAGGAGGCTTCAAACAATCATCATGACCATTTAATAAATATTAAAAATGGCGAAGTTATTGAATTTTATAATGATGAAATTGAGCACATGAAGATAAAGATAGCTGAAGAGCTTGGCTATGACCTTGTTGACCATAGATTAGAGCTATATGCCACTCCTAGAGTCATAGATGGGTCATCTGACGATGATGGTGGAATTCCTTGATTTCTAACAATAAGATATTATTCGCGCCGGCAATATTTGTATTTTTTGTCTATAAGCCCTAATAGGATAATAGAGAACAATTATGTCCGATATTGATGCTGCTTTAGATGCCCTGCAAACTGGCACGGTGAGTATGCGTTTAGCTAGGACAGAATCAGATATTGATGCTGCACAAGCACTTCGTTACAGGGTTTTCTATGAAGAAATGCAGGCAAAAGCATCTCAAGAGGCAGCAAGACTTAGGAGAGATGTAGATCCTTTTGATGAGGTATGTGACCATTTATTAGTAACCGATCATTCTATGGGGGCCGGAGCCGAGAGTGTAATTGCTACCTATCGATTGCTTAGGGGAACTGTTGCAGACTCCTATGGACGTTTCTACACTGCAAGTGAATATGATATAAGAAATCTTTATGGATTACCGGGGGAAATGCTAGAATTGGGTCGTTCGTGTGTGGATGCTAGAAGTAGGAATCGACCAACAATGCAGCTACTATGGCGAGGCATAGCAACTTATGTGTTCCACCATAATATTTCTGTAATGTTTGGGTGTGAGAGTTTGCAGGGAACGGACCCAAAATCTTTAGCTATACCTTTAAGCTACCTTCATCACTTTCATTTAGCGCCGCCTGGTTTGCGTACAAAGGCATTGCCTAATCTATATGTTGACATGAATTTTTGTTCACCTGAAAAACTTGACAAAAGGAGGGCTCTCGCTAGCCTTCCTCCATTGATTAAGGGTTATCTAAGGTTAGGTGGTTTTGTTGGTGATGGTGCGGTTGTTGATGAACAGTTTAATACAACAGACGTTTGTATAATAGTTAAAACAGATTTAGTGACGGATAAATACTATCGGCATTATATACGAACTGCTTCCGAGGCTGGAACTGTTGACGAGATTGAGCATGATTAGGGATATAAAAAAATCATGGCTGCATCGATAATAACTACTACTAGAGCATCTTTAGTAACCTCATTTATTAGGGTCTTATTCTATGCACTACTAACTTTGATTCTTATCCCTATTCAAGTTTTAGCTATGTTGATGCGCCTTCCGGTTTCTAAAAGTTTGCCCATTTGGTATCACCGAATGTGTTGCCGTATCCTGGGTATTAGGATTGAGGTTTTTGGTCACCGCTCTCGGACCCGGCCCACACTTTTTATAGCGAATCATGCATCTTATTTAGATATAGCGATCTATGGCGCTTTGATACAAGGTTCATTTGTTGCTAAAGCAGAGGTAGCAAAATGGCCAATATTTGGTCTTCTAGCAAAATTACAAAACTCTGTTTTTGTTGACCGTAAGGTTCGGACCTCACTCTTGCAGGCAAAATCAATTTTAAATCGTCTTGAAAAAGGTGATAACATTATATTATTTCCTGAGGGTACTAGCGGTGACGGTAACAGGGTACTTCCATTTAAAAGTGCACTATTCGCAGTGGCTAATATAACGCCGAAAGGACAGCCACTTGTTTTACAGCCGGTCTCTCTGACATACTCTCGCCTCGATGGCATACCCATTGGCCGTCATTTAAGGCCTTTGTTCGCTTGGTATGGTGATGTAGATATGTTTTCTCACGCTAGCAGACTGATTGGCCTAGGCCGTTTGACAGTTACTGTTAGCTTTCATGAGGTAGTTACAATAAGAGAATTTTCTTCTCGTAAAGACCTTGCAACCCACTGTTTTAATAAAATTAGTCATGGACATGCTGAGGCTCTTGCAGGAAGGCTTCAACCATTAGTGGGGAAGGCTGGAAGATGGGATTGGATAAGCTGGCGGCCGCGCCCCAGGTTGCGCGATATACGAAGTAGGCGTCGGGCTCCAGGTATTAAGGTGGGTATTGAGAGCCGCCGCCGTCTTGACTCACGTTGAATGACAGCTTAGGTGTGATTTTGATATGAATAATAAGTGTTTAGCGCCAAGCTTGAAGAATGCCCAATTTATAATTCATGCCAGTTTTGGCAAATGGTGTAACTCTATTGACTAGAAAGCTTTTTATTAAGACCTACGGATGCCAAATGAACGTCTATGACTCTGCAAGGATGGCGGATGTTTTGGCTCCTTTGGGCTATGTGTCTAGTGCTGGGCCTGATGGTGCTGACATGGTCATATTAAATACCTGCCATATACGTGAAAGAGCGAGTGAGAAAGTTTACTCAGAGTTAGGCCGCCTTAGAAAAATTAAGAACGCCCGTTCAGAATCTGAAAATAAAATGGTGATTGCTGTCGCAGGTTGTGTTGCTCAAGCTGAAGGTGAAGAAATTTTGCGCCGGGCGCCTTATGTTGACATTGTTCTTGGCCCACAGACCTATCATCGACTTCCGGAAATGGTAGCACTTGCCACTAGGGCAAGTGATCAGAGAGATGGCAATGGTAATGGTGTTCTTGATACCGAATTTCCAGTTTCAAGTAAATTTGATCACTTGCCTGGTGAGAGTGCTCCACAAGGCATATCGGCCTTTTTATCAGTGCAGGAGGGCTGTGATAAGTTTTGTACTTTCTGTGTAGTGCCATACACACGGGGTGTTGAGTTTTCCAGGCCTATTGATCAGATTTTTGAAGAAGCTCATCGTCTAGTTAAACAGGGTACTAAGGAAATAACCCTGCTGGGACAAAACGTTAATGCTTATCATGGTAAAGATGAAAATGGAGTAGAAGTTGGGCTTGGTTATCTTATTGAACGCTTATCGGAAATTACAAACCTGGATAGGATACGTTATACTACAAGCCATCCCCGAGATATGGATGAAAGTTTAATTGATGCGCATAGTAAGGTGGACGCATTGATGCCATATCTTCATTTGCCAGTGCAATCTGGAAGTGATCGAATACTTGCTGCAATGAATAGGCGGCATACAGTAGAGGAGTATAGAAATACAATATATGCTCTTCGAGAGGCGAGGCCCGATATTGCTTTAAGCTCAGACTTTATTGTAGGTTTTCCTGGCGAAACCCAAGCAGATTTTGAGGCCACTATAGACCTTATTAAGGAAATTAAATTTTCGCAGGCATACTCATTCAAATACAGTATACGGCCTGGAACACCAGCTGGAATGTTAAATGACCAGGTCCCCGAGAGCACAAAAAACGAACGTTTGAGTATCTTACAAAAAATTTTACTAGAACAGCAGAACGATTATAACTCTTCGAAAATAGGAAAAAAACTTCCCATATTATTTGAACGTCAAGGTCGTCATGAGGGACAATTAATCGGTCGCAGTCCTTATAATCAATCAGTTTCTGTCAATGACGCATCTCAAGATCTTATTGGTACTATAAGGCAGGTTATAATTGATTCAAATATGTCTCACAGTCTTAGCGGTAAAGTCGTAGAATG
>JAQWSA010000110.1 GCA_029243445.1 Alphaproteobacteria bacterium | reverse complement strand
CTCTTCTGGAGCTTTATCAATCTGATCATATGCCGTAAACTCAGCACCACCTGATAGTGCTAATGTCTTTGTTATCGCTGCTGTCAACGTAGTCTTTCCATGATCAACATGGCCTATAGTGCCTATATTACAATGTGGCTTAGTACGTTCAAATTTTTCCTTCGACATCGCTTATTCCATAATTTGAGTCATGTTACAGCTAGCATTGCTAGCCCTCTATTATAATTCTCAGTCAACTCTAACACCTAAAATGCCCATATCCCAATTATCACTTGGAGCGGGTGAGGGGAATCGAACCCCCGTCGTAAGCTTGGAAGGCTTCTGCTCTACCATTGAGCTACACCCGCATATACGTGTTAATCAATTATGTAGACAGTCGCCCTATTACTCCATCTTAATAATGCTTTTATTCTAAATATATATTTACCTAACTTTAGTTCTTAATATTTTAAACCAATTATTTAACTACCCAGAGTAAACACACTAACTGGTGGAGGGGGTTGGATTCGAACCAACGTAGACATAGTCAACGGATTTACAGTCCGCCCCTTTTAACCACTCAGGCACCCCTCCGTTTGAAAACGTTTTTACAAGCAGCTAACGCGCCGCAAGTTCATGACTAACGCCGAGCCGCGAAATATGTGTATTTCTTAACGCCTGTCAACAGCAAAAAGCTTTAAATTGTATACATTTACGTATTTGTTAGCCCAAAGTACAATAATATTATGACTTTTATAGGCTTTAACTTAAATATAATAGGGTCCAACATGTCGCGCCGCAAGCCCGAACTAATAATACACACTAGACAAAGAAATAAAAAAATGAACCTTTCTTCCAAAAAAGAAGCCTCTTCATGGCTATATGGAACTCACACCGTAATAGCTCTATTAGAGAATCCATTACGGCATTATTCAAGAATTTTAACCTGCGACACCTCATTAGCTGATCGTATAAATAGTAATGTAAAGTTATTACCTGAAGTAAAATTAGAAATGGTATCAAGAAATGCTATCGATGACGTCCTTCCAGAAGGTGCAAAACACCAAGGAGTAGCAGTTTTAACTAAAGAGCTGGAGACTATAACACTACAGAATGTGTGTGATATATTATCCCAAAAAAACAAAGGATGTGTTGTTGTTTTGGATCAAGTTACCGATCCTCATAATATAGGAGCTATTATCCGAACGGCCGCTAGCTTTGAGGTCAACGCTATAATTGTTCAAAATCGACATACACCACAAATTACCGGGGCATTAGCTAAATCAGCGTCTGGTGGACTTGAGCACTGCCCGATAGTGAGAGTTACAAATATAGCAAGAGCTCTATCAACCTTAAAAAAATCAAATATTTGGTGTATCGGTCTAGATAGCGAAGCCTCACAAAAACTTGACAAAATCCAAATCTCAGGACCTACAGCATTAATATTAGGAGCAGAAGGGCATGGCCTGAGAAGGCTTACTCGCGAAGCATGTGATATATTAGCTTGCATACCTTTATCGGGATCATTGAAAAGTTTAAATGTGTCTAATGCTGCTGCAATCGCACTATACGAAATTTCTTAAATAGCTTATTTTGAAATATAAATTTGATAAATTACAATTTAAGTAATAGAAGACCCTAAAGTGCCGCAGTAGCTCAGTTGGTAGAGCAGTTGCCTTGTAAGCATCAGGTCAGGCGTTCAAATCGTCTCTGCGGCACCACTTCTCTTCTTTGCCCCATTTTTTGTTATCTGCGATAGTAATTTTTATTTAACTTACATACAAATAAATTGGGACTATCTAAGAAATCATTTACAAACATAGTGATACTAATAATAAATACTAAATCCGAATAAACCCAAATTTAAGAGATATCTATATGCCCGATGATTCCAGCGAAAATACAATTCAAGTTATTGGTAATGATTACCCTTTTTTTCGTTATGTAGATGGTAATCGAGATGACTTAAAATTGAATTATAATCCGGTTTCAGGAGTAGAGGCGTTTAAAGCCGTACTTGAAAATAACCCCTTCGAGGTTAACGAATTTTCTTTGGCAAACTATTCCATGATGAAAGACCGGGGTGTCGACTGGATGACTGCAATCCCCATCTTTCTTAATCGAGACTTTAGACATGGATCTTTATATGTGAGTAAAGATAGTAAAATCATTCACCCGTCGGACTTAGTCGGCAAAACTATTGGCGCCCGAGAATTTAGCCAAACAGCTGGAGTATGGTGGCGAGGCACCATGATTGATCAGTATGACTTACACTGGTCTGAAATTAAATGGGTAACTGCTGCAAGCCAGCGTTTTATACCCCCAGAAGAAGCTTCTGTTGAAATTGTTGAAGGTGATTTAGAACAGTTGGTTGTAGAAGGAACAATCGACGCTTTTCTTGCCCCAATAACAAAAGATGAACAAAATCCAGAAGAAGAAAGAAAGCTCCGACCAATCTTTCCTGACACGGAGAGTGAAGAACGTAATTATTATAAAAACACGGGAATTTATCCTCTAAATCACACTATAGTCATTCATAATGATGTACTTGTAAAACACCCCTCGCTTCCTTTGACGCTTTTTAACGCCTTTTGCCACAGTAAAGAAAAATTTTATAAAGAAGAAGGGATGCAAGACCCCTGGGGTGAAACTACTAGCAATGACTACATGAGCTTTGGACTCTCAGATAAAAACATTGAGATTGTGAATATACTATTAGGCTATTTGTTTGAACAAAAACTGATTACAAAAATACCCAATATTGAAGAATTATTTATTAAAGGGGCACTAGACTTCACTGAAAACTAAAATATACAACTACTAATCTCTAAAATTTACAAACTGCAGCGGAAGTTCTATTTTTAGTGCTTTAATAAGTGCTATAGAATCTTGTAATTGATCTCTCTTCTTTCCAGAAACCCTTAACTCATCTCCTTGTATCGCGATTTGCGTTTTCAACTTAGATGTTTTTATAGCTTTTGTAATTTTTTGTGCCGTCTCACGATCTACACCCTGTCTGATGACAACTGACTGGCGAACTGTATTACCCGATGCTAACTCAGGTTTTCCAAATTCAAATGCACCAGCCTCTACCTTGCGTTTAGACAAATAACCTCGCAACAACTCCTGCACTTGACGCAACTTTAAATCATCGTCAGCAGTTAGCAATAATTTTTCTTCGTCACGTTCTATGCTACAGTTGCTACCTTTAAAATCAAAACGTGTAGAAATTTCACGCAATGCCCCTTGTATTGCATTATCAACTTCGGGAATTTCTATGCGTGATACAACATCAAAACTTGCCATATTATAAAATCTCTTTTTACATATAATCTATCTCTAAAACGAGAATAACAATATTTACAGATATATAAAACTCTAATTATTTACATATGGATATATCATATCATTGTTTATAACCATACAAAGGGAGTTGTTATGAAAGATAAGAACTATATATTATCACTTTTTGAGTATAATTCTTGGGCAAATTCTGAGACTTATCGGATGGTATCTGCCATGCCGGAGGATGAAGTAAATAAAGTTAGAAAAACACCACTACAATCTATATTTGTTAGCCTTCACCACCTAGTTAATGTTGACCTGATCTGGATAGCCCATATGCAGCTTAAGACTCATAAAATTTTCGAGCTCAGAGAAGTAAAATACAAAACACTTGAGGAGCTTTGGAATGTAAGGAAGCAAATAGACCTTAAGTTAATAGAATATGTAAAAAACCTCTCTGAATCAGACCTCACAGAAGTCATCCAATACGAACTTATTGGAGGAAACAAAGGTAAGCTATCTCGTGCAATGTGTCTTATTCATTTAGTAACTCATAGTAGTTATCACCGGGGTTGGATTTCAGATATGTTCGGTCAAGCCGACTGTCAGCAACCAAGTACAGATATCCCCGTCTACGAACGAGCTCTTAGAGAAAAAGGAGGACCACCTCTGCCTTAGACTATAACTCGTCTTCTTTTGCTGCAAAATGAGGGTAAATTTTAGACATATGATTTGTATGAAAGCTCCAAAATGATTCCGGCTTATAGTTTGGAGGATTTGTTGAACTGTAACAAGTTGGTAAACAGTCAATTACCGCTTCTAGATTGGGGCACATAAAAAACGGCATAGAATAGCGTGTCCCAGATACAGGTGGTATAACTCTATGGGGCGTGGCACGTACAACTCCATTTGACAGGCGTTCTAGATACATTCCGAAATTAACAATTATCCCGCCTGGAGGACAATCAGGCCAAAACCAGGTCCCATTTGCGTCCATCACTTGCAAACCAGGTTCATTTTCAGGAGGCAATAAGGTTACAAATGACGTATCTGAATGAGAACGTATACCTAATTCTTCTTTTTCCAAATGCTGCCTTGGCGGATACCGTATAGTACGAACGTAGGAATGTGCACAATCAAACAGATGGTCAAAATAGTCTGGCTTGAGTCCTAAAGCAATCGCCCAAATTGGCAAAAGTCTTTTACTAAGGCACTCCATTTCAAACATATAACTTTTAGCAATCAAAGAGAATTCAGGGATAGATTTAGGCCAAACATTAGCAGCAAACATACGTTTACCAGACAATACTCGAGGATCATTTGGGGGATATTCTACTCCAAAATTAAAAGACTCATTAAGGTCATTTCTCGAACTACCACCTATAGCACTATCTTCTACAACCTCTATGTTTATTGCTGTGTAACCTCGTTCATGCCGATTTATAGCGAGAGCTTTTTTTTCTTCTGTAGGTAATAAAAAAAAATTCTCAGAGAATTCTGTCATTTTGGTGATAACATTTGCTGGTACCTTATGGTTTACAATACATAGAAAACCAATTTGGCTAATTATATCCCTTAGGCTTATTGCAAGACTTTCAACATTAGTGAGGTCTGGTGAATCTAGGAGTGATAAATCTAGAACTGGCAGTTCCATATGAGGAGCACTACGTACGCTTTCATCATAACTATTAAGTTCTAAATTTACAGAATCACTCATAAAGTATCATAGCCTTATATATATATTTTTATAACTTTGGTTTTATATTATGTTTTACTAAATGACACTATCCCCTTGCCGCCAGGCAATCTGATCATTACCATAAGTGATATAAATCACACCAGCCCGTTCATCGAGGAGGACTAATATGAATAGTCAAGTAGCTATGGTAGCCGAAAAAGATGAAGAACAAAAATATGCTGTGGCACGAAAATCAGCGCCTAATATCGTTAAAGGTCGTAGATCTTTTTTTGAATACGTCGACCTTGGCGTAACGGATGGTAGCAATGGTAAAATGCGTGTACAAAAGACATCTGCTACAAATGGATTATCAAAACCTACGGGCTGGCACTATCACAAGTGCGAAGGTCAGTTTGTTTACATGATTGAAGGTTGGTTAGAACTTGAATTTTCCGATGGAGAGACCATTCATTTAGAGGAGGGAGATTCTGTCTATATACCGGGGTTTATGCCACATAATGAAATACGAACATCTGATGCCTTTGAACTCCTAGAATTTTCTGTGCCAGCGGAAATGGGTACGGAGTCATGCGACGCACCTTCAAACTAAAAGATTAGTGAAATAAGTAGACGAATAAATAATTGTTTATTTAACATAGTTAATCCCGGTTTCTAATGGGGATGATGATTGAATTTGTCCTATTGGCATGTTTCTGAATAAATTTTGTTTCTATGAATTAAGTATTAAATCGACTTCAGTGGGCTCAAAAAGACTGATTTTGCGCTCAATATGTATTAAAGCAAAGGGACCGAAATGGCGCGCAAGACAAATTATAAATTTGAAAAACAGGACCGGGAAAGACGCAAAGCAGAAAAAAAGGCAGCTAAAGCAGAGGCCAAACTAGCGCAAAACGTTGAATCAGACAAACCAAAAATAGATGAAGAAGACTAAGAGCCAACTGATTTCTAATAATTTCTTTTATAATAAATCATTAGTGTTTCATTAAACGCAAATCAGATTAGTTTTTATCAATATAATAAACTTGGGAATTAGACTTAAGGTATTTACTTAGATAATCTGTCAAACAGCGCTCGGACATATTTATGATCATCATCAGTAAAATCACCATTAGATATATCGTTTTTATACTCTTCTAACTCCTCGCGGAGAGCATCGGAACGCTCCGGGTTAGAAAGAATTTTTTCAATTAAGGTTAGTGAAGAATTAACATCACCTTTGACATTAGACTCTATAATATCTTTTTCTTCGTGATTTTCACTAACGTGTGAACTTTGCTCTTCTTCAGGAATTAACAGTTCATCCCAGTCGAGCCCAGAGGAGGTAATTTGTTGATTTAAATCGCGAGCAGCGGATAATACATCAACATCTTGAGAGCTTCCCAAGTTTTTTAATAATCGAATAATCTCAGTTCTATTTAACGGTTCTTTCATATCCGCCGCTTTCTTATAAATTAATACTTAACATTTTTATTGAACTAATTATTAGTGAATTTTTTATTAATTAATAAAGAATCTACAAAATTATAGCAGATAACTAGCCTATAAAACTAATAAATATTTAAGCACTATCATTATAAATTGCAGATTAATGAATGTTCACTCTAAACTAAAAGAATATCAATAGGATAGTATTTATGACCAGCGGCCAGATAAAATCAATGAACCCGTTTCAGTGGGGCTTATTAGTAATATTATCTATATTTTGGGGTGGATCTTTTTTATTCGTGGGTATTGCTGTAGAAGATTTTCAGCCATTCACAATTGCTTTTTTGAGGGTATTAATTGCCAGCTTTGTACTTTGGTTAACAATAATTATAACTTCAATAAAGATACCGAAGAAAGCTAGTGTTTGGTACTCTTTTTTTATAATGGGTACTATTAATAGTGCTATTCCCTTCTCATTAATAGCATGGGGACAGTCACATATTACAAGCGGTTTAGCATCAATTTTAATTGCTACGACTCCATTAATCACTGTTATTGGCGCTCACTTCTATACAGCCGATGAAAAAATAACAATTAACAGATTTATCGGTATTTTAATGGGTTTTCTGGGAGTAATAATACTGCTTGGCCCAGATCTATTAGGCTACATCGGAAAGAACTTACTAGGCCAATTAGCGATTGTATTAGCAGCCATACTTTATGCTCTAGCCAGTATTTATGGTCGACGTTATTCAAGACAAAAAATACCACCTTTGGTTATAGCTACGGGACAAGTAACAGCCTCAGCTATTATATTATTTCCTGCTATTATTCTAATTGATCAGCCCTGGAGTTATTCACCTCCAAGTAATATTTCTTGGGCGGCTATAATTAGTTTAGGGGTGTTTTCCACCGCTATAGCCTATCTAATATATTTTCGTATTCTTGCAACGGCTGGGGCTACTAATTTAATGCTAGTAAATTTTCTAGTTCCGATTACGGCTATCTTTCTGGGCATAATGGTGCTGGGTGAATCTATATCGTTACAAAATATTTTGGGAATGTTTTTTATTGGTGTCGGATTGACACTGATTGACGGAAGATTAAATAAAAAAATAAAAATCCTTTTAACTTAAATAATTACATCATTAATATTTTATATAATTATTAATCTGTTATTTTTTTTCGGTTTTTTATATTTCTGGAATAACAGTCTTTAAATGTATATCACGCTGTGGGAAAGGTATTTCTATACCATTTGCATTAAAACGGTCCCATATATCTAGGAGAATTTCACTTTTAACATTGGTTAAACCATTTTGTGGATCAACCACCCAAAATCGAACCTCTAAATCAACAGAACTATCACCAAATCCTTTTAACAAACAGATTGGACTTGGTGTATCCAATACTCGTGAATTTTCGAGGGCTGCTTCAGAACAAATATTAATAGCTTCACGAATGTCAGAATTATAAGACACTCCAATAGGTATTTTCTGTCTAATTCGAAGATTACTGAATGACCAGTTTTCAACTCTTGTCGTTATTAGTTCCTCATTAGGAATCAAATGCTCAATACCATCTCGAGTGACTACAGACACATAACGAGCACCAAGAGATTGGATCCAGCCATAGGTACCAGACACCCCTATTGTATCTCCTGGTTTAATAGACTTATCAAGCAATAAGATTATACCACTAACAAAATTAGCAACTATTTTCTGCAGGCCAAAACCAATTCCAACACCTAGCGCTCCTCCAAAAACTGCAAAAGCTGTTAAGTCTACGCCCACAGCATTTATTGCAACCATGCCAGCAATTACAACTAAAAATATTTTTATAAATTTAGTTAAAAGAACCTGAACTGATGGCGTAAGACTTGGCAGAGAGTTTATTTTTCGTTCAATGATTCTTGAAAATAAATTAGCAAGCCAAAGCAATACAATTAAGTAAAACAGACCTTTAGAAACCGACAAAACAGTTAATTTAACTTCGCCAATTTGTACGGAAATACCATCAAGTAAATTTAGAGCCGGATGCAAAAGGTCAAATATATTAAGGATTGCTATCAAAGATATAATAATAGCAAATAGTTTTACGTAAGCTTTTATATTTACAAATTTTGCTACAAATATAATTATAATTACAGCGTTAACAGCACTTACTACGATTGAAATTAATTTATTTGGCCAATAAGTAGTATCAGCAACTTCTACCGCTCCCCATAGAAGTAAAACCCAAATAGTTGGTGTAATAACAGATATAAATGTTGTGCAAACAATTCGTAATTTTGAATCGTCTACAACATTTATAGATAAACGTTCTAAACAGCTGCGACATGGCGGGGTTAGAAGTTTGGCAATGAATAATGTTATTAAAATTACACCAGCTTGCCAAAGGGCAGCAACAGT
This sequence comes from Alphaproteobacteria bacterium, assembly GCA_029243445.1. The sequence goes on along the minus strand of JAQWSA010000110.1, from coordinate 1,644 downwards.
AATTACTTCAGACGCAATCCAGATATTTGCATCTATGACAAGGTTTCTAAAAAAGTTCAAATTTATTAAATCACTCATATCTCTTATACCCTAGATAACAATTACATCTAGAAAGCAACCATTATGTCAATATCATGAGCATCGTAATACAAAAATTTATCAATTAATTTATTGCTTTATATTTAACTAACGCCCGTGCCCATTTAGCGTTAAGTTGTGCACAGTTAATACTAATATACTATTAAATTATTTATTTTATAAGTGGAGTTAAAATACAAACTATGAAAATTCTTGTTCTAGGAGCTGGAGCTATAGGCGGCTACATTGGAGGACGTTTAAATGAAGCAGGCGCTGATGTAACTTTCCTTGTAAGAAATGCTCGGAAATCTCAACTCGATCATAATGGACTAACTTTGCATTCTGTATTTGGTGACCTCCATACAGCAGTAATTACAACTAACGTTGATGAGCTTTTACCAATATATAATTTTGTAATACTAACCTGTAAGGCCTATGACCTCGAAAGTTCTATACACGACGTTGCTCCGGCTCTTGCTCCTGATGCAATTATACTCCCAATACTTAACGGCCTCGGACACATTGAAACCCTAAATCAATTTTTTGGCCAAGAAAAAGTCCTTGGTGGGACTATAAAGCTATCTGCTGAACGACTTTCAAACGGTACTATAAAGCATTTAAATGATTGGCACTGGTTGCATCTAGGTGAACAAGAGGGCGGACCAAGTAATAGATTAGAAAAAATAATACAACAATTCGATAAAACGGTTGGTCTGGATGTAATTTATTCAGAAAACATTATGCAGGAAATGTGGGAAAAATTTGTTCATCTATCTACAGCTGCAAGCATGACTTGTCTGATGCGTGCAAACTCTGGGCAAATTATTTCTACCGATGAGGGAACTGATTTATTTCTGCATATGCTAGAGATTACATCCGAGGTTGCTAAAGCCAGCGGTTATCCGCCAAGTACAAAATTTATGGATAGTTACCAAACTCTCTTTTCTGATCCAAAGAGTAAATACGTTACATCTATGCTGCGCGATATTGAATTAGGTAATTGCACAGAAGGAAAACATATTATTGGATTAATGTTAGCATATGCACGTAAAGGAATAGATTACTGGGAAAAGTTTAATAAAGACCCTTATGAGATAGTACCTGTTGATGGTATTGAAGATAAGAGTGTAGCTAGAGATATAGTTAAAAAACTCTTACTATTAGCTCTCAATGCTTCAAAAGAAGAGCAATTATATAAAGCATTTAGATCAGAGTTTAACTACGACTTATTAGGTGAAGTTAACTTCAGGTTTCCTGATAAAGTCTTAGCTAAAATACTTAATGATATTAAGTTAGCACATCCTAAAATAGCTGACTTGATCTGTACCGGTGCAGGTTTAGGGCTAATGAATCTTGACGCTAAAATTGTTGAATATGTCATTAAAGATTTTCTACTTAATAATAAGCCAATCTTAACAGTACACGATAGCTTCATAGTACAGATTGGGCAGGAGGATAAGCTGCATAAAGTTATGAATAAAGCCTTCAAGCACATAACTGACCTTGCGGACATCAAGGAAGTTAAAGTTAAGTATAACAACAACCCAGTTATGGCTCAGATAATTG
>JAQWSA010000109.1 GCA_029243445.1 Alphaproteobacteria bacterium | reverse complement strand
AACTGGTGAAGTTACAAAAGCGATGGGGTCGGCGCTTCCACTTTCAGCGCCCTATCAGGCATTTAAAACTAAAGATACTTGGGTGATTGTGGGCGCAGCAAACCAGAGCACTTGGTTGAAATTTGTTGAGGCTATTGGGGCGCCTCAGTTAGCTGAGGATGTAAGATTTTCTGAGCCAGTTAATCGCATGGAGAATCTTGAAGTTTTAGTTGAAGTTTTGAATAATATTCTTTCTAAAAATTCTACGTCTTACTGGTTAGATGTTCTGGAGAAATCAGGCGTTCCTGCTGGGCCAGTATATGATATAGCGGAAATGGTAGCAGATCCCCATACCAAAGCTCGAAACATGATTAAAAGTGTTGCGGCCGAAAGAGGAGGAGAGCATGCTGTTATTGGTCATCCAGTAAAGTATTCTGCAGCACATACAAATATAAATCGAGGAGCGCCACTAATAGGTCAACATAGTGAAGAAATATTAGCTGAGTTTGGTTTCACCAAGAAAGAAGTTGAGAAATTAATTAAAAATAATGTAGTAGGAATAACTGAAGCTGAAAATTAATTTGTTTCTAGTTTAGCACGTTTGGAATCTAATCGTTTCTTCTGCCTTTCTAGGTCAACAACAAATCTTGTGTGAAGGCATTCGCCAACTTTGTCTCCAACTTGGTCTTGAATTTCAACTTCGAAAAGAATGCGGCGACGGTCTATTTCCTTAATAAAAATTTCTATATCAACCCACATATTTATTAGTGTTGCGCCAAGGTGGTTAATCTCAACACGAGTTCCAACAGAACTTTCAGTTTTATCAAGATGTTTATCCAGCAATTTTTTGCAAAGACGTTCAATGTCTAGTACCATAGATGGAGTGGAATAAACTCGCAGATCTTCTCCCATAAATGTTATAGTGCGGGAGGCATCAATAGTAATACGCTCAGTTGCTGTGAGGCCTTGTTTCAAAGTTTTTTCCATTTTTTATCTACCCAAAGTAATTAAAAGAACATAATTTAATAATACTATTTTGAATTTTCAAAAGCCCTTTAGAAAGCTTTATGAAAGAATCCCTTCTAAGAAAGTTTATAAATATGTCTAATACAGACTATAAAATAACTACCCTGGAAAAGCTTGAGGAACACTATGGTAAGCCAAAGGGCCATTTAAGCCAAAAGGAACTTCCTAAGCTGAACAAACATAGCAAACATTTTATTTCTATTTCACCATTCGTTGTTCTTTCAACATCAGCTGTCAATGATGGGCCAGCTGATGCCAGTCCGAGAGGTGACGCTCCGGGGTTTGTAAAAGTATTAGATGATACTACTATAGCTATACCTGACCGTCCCGGTAATCGTCGAGCTGATTCCTTTCATAATATTATGGTAAATCCAGAGGTTGGATTGCTTTTTATGGTTCCTGGAATGAACGAAATCCTTCGTATAAACGGTCGAGCGGGCCTTACCTTTGACCCATTACTTTTAGATGAAATGGTAGTTAAAGAAAAAATTCCAAAAGCTGCTCTAATAGTTAAAATAAGAGATGTGTATATGCATTGTGGAAAGGCAATTATTCGAGCTGATCTTTGGAATCCGGAAAAACACATTAACCGAAAGGATTTTCCTACTATGGGAGAGCTTAACCAGGATTGGTATGGCGTTGATGGAAAAAAAATAGACGAACGCTACGAGGATGATATTGCAAATGATCTTTATTAGTTAAAAAATAATATAAAGATACATAAAAGAACAAGAGAAAAATAATGTCTGAGCTTAAACTTGATCAAGCAATGAAAATTATGGAAGTTGGTTTTTCACATGGAAGGAAAACAGAATGTCCTCCTTTAGGAATAGCAGTACTAGATCCCGGTGGGCATTTGCTTGCTTTTGCTCGTGAAGATGGAACAAGTTTTTTGAGGCCGGCCATCGCTCAAGCTAAGGCATGGGGCGCTTTGGGTATGGGTATGGGTTCACGTTCTTTAGAAAACCGGCCAGATCGGTTTATGATGACTCTGAATGCTGCATCAGGGGGAAAGACACTGAATGCTCCCGGCGGAGTTTTAATACGCGATCAGGATGGCAAAATCCTTGGGGCTGTTGGAGTTACAGGAGATGTATCTGACCGAGATGAGGCTTGCGCGGTTGCTGGCATACAAGCAGTAGGTTTAGTAGCTGATACAGGTTAAATAATTAAAAATTATAAAAATTTAGCGTTATCAGATTTAGCTTTAAACTCATTAATTATTCGATCTGTTGATTCTTTTAATTTTAATATCTTGTCTTCTGTCTCATCATAAATAAGTTTTCCATTTTGTTTGCGGATTTTTCCAGCAATCATAACTGTATCTATGTTGCCTGGGTTAGCATGTAATACGATGCCATTAGTAGTATTCAGCACACCTGCCAAGTTTAAGTCGTTTGCTCGTAATAGCACTATATCTGCTTGTTTCCCAGGTGTTATTGATCCGATTTTTTCACTAAGGTGAGCTGTGCTTGCGCCGCCTTTTGTAGCCCAGGACAAGGCTTCCTCAGTTGTTATTGGAATCGGATATGGTGCTTCTCCATTTTCATTAATATATTTCATACTAAATAAATGTCGTTCAACTTGAAGAGTAGTTCTCATAACGGCAAACATATCGGGCGCGTAAACGCACTCCACATCAGAACCTATAGCCATAATGGCATTTAACTCTCGTAACCTGCTTGTTAAAGGAGCACCGTATGCTATTTGCATTTCTACTTCCGCGGTAACCGTAAATGTTGCACCATGGTTAGCAAGAATTTGAAGGTTGATATCGCTAAGTGCGTTGCCATGCACTATATTAATTTTATTTGTTATTAACCCCTGCTTTGCAGCATTAATGTACCCATTTGGTGCTAGCATTTTAGCACCTGAATGATGAAGGCTAGCTATTAAGTCAAATTCTTGGGCTAAACGAAAGTCCTGTAAAACTACATCATTAGTAGACATTTGTGGTCCTAAAACAGCAATTCCCATTGTGAGTAATCCATCATTCCCTGCAAAGCGATTCTTACGTAGTCGTTCTACTTCTGTCCGAGACATAGGTATTTCGTTATACGGTTTTTGCCCTGGTTTGGGATCTGGCTTTGCAGATCCATGCAGAAAAAGTGCACGTATCCCTGAAGCTTCTAATCCATCAATTGCTGCATCAGAATGGTCAGGTGTGGGATTATTATGATGCCAGTCTACAAGAGTAGTGACCCCGTTATTAATTTGATTTAGAGCTCCAACTAAATTCGCAATATAAATATCATTGGGCTGAAAAAAAGTTGCTAGTCCTGCGTGGATGGCTCTTAAATAGTTTTTTGTAGTCCAATCTCCAGCAAGACCTCTTAGCCCAGTTTGCCATGTATGTATATGACCATTAACCATACCAGGCATAATGATCATATCTGTGGCATTTATTATTTTGGCATCGTTGCCGACTGATATATTAAACCCTACCTCTGCAATCCTATCGTCAATTATTAAGATATCTCCGATATCCATTGCGGGGATATTAGGGTCCATTGTAACAATTGCCCCTCCTTTAATAAGTGTATTAGGCATTTATTTCTCTCCAATATTTACACACAAAGGACCATATGTACGGCTTTGTTCTCAAAGTCCTCATTCAATTATTAGTTATTAGGTTAATTATCAGGCTCAAATACCTTTTTGTTTGCCACCGAAATCAGTTGAATAGTTGCGATCGATATACCAGCAGACATAATCGATCATACTAATTGGATCGTATTTTGCTGGGTTTTGAGTATTACAGCATGTGTCCAATGGGACCGCAATTGTATCTGGGGCAGGATTGAAAAATACTGCCATTGAATAACGATCCTGAGTAGGTGGAATTACTCTATGTGGTGATGCAATAAACCGTCCATTAGTCCACCGATTTAGGAACTCACCAGTATTAATAATTATACCATCTGAAACAGGATCAGCTGGAAGCCACTTACCAGTGCGTGTAAGTACTTGTAAACCTGGTACGGAGGACAGAGGTAGTAAAGTTATAAAGCTATGGTCACTGTGAGGTGAGATGCCAAACTGATTATCTTCTGGTTTCACTGCAGGGTAGTGTGCGTTACGAATCCAGACGATTGGTTCTTTAAAGTCATTATCAAAATATTCAGCTGGTTTTTCTAATGCTAGCGCATATAAAGGAACTATCTTTTGGCCTAGAGCAACAATAGAATTCTGAAAATCTACCATGTTCTCTCGAAAGCCAGGAAGGTTTTGTGGCCAAGGGTTGGGGCCAACAAATCTTAGGCCTCTCTTAATATAAGGGTGATCATCGCTTCTATCTAGTGCTAAAGCTAGGGTTTCATTTAGATCCTGTTTAGTGTTTTTATTAACTTTTGATGTGACGTAGACAGTTGATTTTGGTGCAATATAGCCTACTGAAGATTTGCCAAATTTAAGTTTGAGCTTTTCTTCAGTAGATAATGAAAAAAACTGTTTAAGTGCACTATATGCATTATCCATTACACTGCGCGATATGCCGTGATTAACAATGACATAGAAACCAATAGTTTCTTGAATAAACCTGATATTTTCAGCTAAATTCTCCTTGGCGCCAGGTTCATTAGCAAGGTATGGACCGACATCAAGGATAGGAATATCTTCGAATTCGTCAGATTTATTAACCTTCCGGTAATCAAAAATGTTTATTTTATTATTGTAACCCATATAATCACCTTAGGATTAATAGTTTTTTTTAATTTAATAGAATCAATAACATTATTAAGAACGAATTTGACAAATAGTCACCATTTTTTCAAGTCTTACTAGTGCGTTTAGATACTTCTTAAAACTTTAAATCAATTGGAGAGATGAAGTCCAGCGGCTCCTAGGGCAACTAGAATGGCTGCTGGTATGCGATGAATTCCAAACTTTTCTCTTAATGTAAGTGTACCAATTATTGCTGCAAAAATTACACCTGTTTCTCGTAAGGCAGCAACAGGTGC
>JAQWSA010000108.1 GCA_029243445.1 Alphaproteobacteria bacterium | reverse complement strand
CAATCCAACTAAAATATCAAAATCTACTCCTGATTCACCACTTCTAAGAAATATCTTTTGGGTAAGTTTTTCAGTTTTAAATTGTCTACCTATATTTTTATCAAATTTTAGGGAAGTAGAAAATATTTCTTTTGCTAATATATCACCTTTAATATTAACAATTGCGACATAAAACCTAAAATTTTCCTTACGATTTACATTTTCGGGTCCACGAACAGCGTCAAATTTTAATTTTAAATCAATATCTATTTTTCCAGAACGGTCAGATTCAAAACTCGTCTTGCACGCACCCTTATAACTATCAATTCTAACTTTAAGTTCTACGTTCTTTTGACTTTGCTGTGAACCACTACGAAAAGCAGTTAACTCAGAGGTATCTTTAACAATAATTACAGTTGGACATTCCGAGTAATTATCTATCTCTGTCCCACTGCATCCAGCCAAAATTAACAGGCCAGAAAATGCCATAAAGCTTATCGATTGCCTGAGATATTTTAGAATAATCAAGGTGAAGTTATCTAACTATGTTATAAATTATTATGTGATCCGTCACACTGAGGACGATTATTAGTTTTTTTACAACAACAAAAATATATGGTTTGCTCAGTAGTAGATTCAAATAGGACAGGCGAATACTCTGTACCTTTATGAGCACTATCACAAAACGGCTGCTTATTACTTAAACCACACTCGCACCACCAGTATTTACGACCGGGAAGCACATTAATTGCCATCGGTTCTTTACGATCAATTTTCCCTTGGGCCATGACAATATTACTCCATAACTTGCATGAGACTATAATGCTAGGATATTAGAATATAAATAATAATAATTGTTTTAAATCTTAATACTGGTTTGTTAACATAACAAGTAACACTTTAAGAAATTAGACTATTTAAAATGAGCAATCCTCCATTAACTATATTATTAGCAAAACCACGAGGCTTTTGTGCTGGTGTTGACAGAGCCATTCAAATTGTTGAAACCGCTCTAGAAAGCTATGGAGCTCCCATATATGTGCGTCATGAAATAGTTCATAATCGTCAAGTTGTTCAAAGACTTGAGGATAAAGGTGCTATATTTGTTGATGAACTTAATGAAGTTCCAGAGTTGGGTCGTGTAATTTTCTCTGCACATGGTGTACCTAAAACAGTTCCACTGGAAGCAGAAAAACGTGAACTACTTTACGTAGACGCAACTTGTCCTCTAGTTAGCAAAGTACATAACGAGGCTATACATCAGTATAAAGCCGGAAATCAGATTATACTAATTGGCCACGATGGTCACCCTGAGGTAATTGGCACCATGGGACAATTACCTACAGGAGCAATTTTATTAGTTGAGCGCGAAGAAGAAGTGGCCAATCTTAAAGTTAATGACCCTGATAAACTAGCATTAGTTACACAGACAACTTTATCAGTTGATGATACTGCAGATATAGTGGCTTCATTGCGCAAAAGATTTTCTAAAATTATCGAACCACGGTCCGATGATATTTGTTACGCGACTACTAATCGTCAAGATGCAGTAAAAGCAATTGCTGATAGCTGTGACTTGATCGTGGTTATTGGCGCACCAAATTCATCTAACTCAAACCGTCTAGTTGAAGTCGCTAAACGTGCAGGTTGTTCTAATACATTTTTAATTGAACATGCAAAATGTATGGACTGGGGTCTTATTCAAAGCCATATGACCTTAGGAATAACCGCCGGTGCATCAGCTCCTGAAGATTTAGTATTAGATTTTATTTCCTATTGTCGTAAATTATACACATTAGAAATTAAAGAAATAACTGTACGCCAAGAAAACGTAAAATTTAATTTGCCTCGAATGAACTTATCTTAACCTGGGTAACTGATTAATATGGCTGTCTATACTCAGGTTACCCCAGAAGAACTAAATCACTTTATATCGAAATACAATATAGGTGAGCTTTACGGCTATGACGAAATAAAGGAAGGTATAGAAAATACAAATTACGTTTTACAGACAATAAACCATCCATCCTCACAACCCAAAAAATACATACTAACCTTATATGAAAAACGAGTAAAACAGAACGATTTACCCTATTTTCTTGCATTACTAGAACATTTAAATAGAAATAATGTTACTTGTCCGATGCCCCTTTATGCACGTGATGGAAAGTCCTTGCAGAGACTATGTGGAAAACCAGCTGTAATTTTGTCGTTTATCCCTGGTATCTGTCCTCAACACAAATCAGTAAATCATTGCGTATCTCTTGGAAAAGCGGTTGCAAAAATGCATATTGCTGGATTCGACTTTCCTTTAGAGAGATCTAATGACATGTCATTAAAAAACTGGGCCCATCTAACAAACATAACACAAGAATATGCCGATAAGCTAAAACCTGGTTTGCAAAATATTTTAATATCAGAAATAGATTATTTATTAAAAAACTGGCCCCGTAATTTACCTACAGGAATAATCCATGCAGATCTTTTTCCAGATAATGTTTTTTTCTTAGACTCTGAAATCTCTGGATTGATTGACTTCTACTTCGCCTGTAATGATTTTTTGGTATATGATTTAGCTATTTGCATTAATGCCTGGTGTTTCGATACAGATTTTAGTTTTAATATTAATAAAACTAAGGCTTTGTTAAGAGGATACGAACAGTTACGTTCTTTGAGTAACGACGAGATAAGTGCTATTCCTATTCTTGTGCGAGGAAGTGCAATACGGTTCCTACTAACTCGTCTCTACGACAAGTATACATATAACCCAAATACTAATGTAACGCCTAAAAACCCAATTGATTATTTACACCGACTACAATTTCATCAAAATAGCGTAGGACTTGAAACTTATGGGCTTGATAAGAAAGTCTAATAAAAATGAATAATTTAGAAATTGTTAATATTTATACAGACGGGGCTTGTTCTGGCAATCCAGGACCAGGTGGTTGGGGCGTTTTGATTAAATACCAAGATCGAGAAATAGAGTTGATGGGGGGTGAATGTGAAACTACTAATAACCGGATGGAAATGACAGCTGCTATAATGGCTCTAGAAAGCCTAGAATTAGTTAAAAAAGTAAATATTCATACTGATAGTACTTATCTGCGTGATGGAATAACAAAGTGGATAATAAATTGGAAAGCTAATGGATGGAAAACAAGCACAAAAAAACCAGTTAAAAATATAGATTTATGGCAGCGACTGGAAACAGCAACAGCTTTATATGATATCGAGTGGCATTGGGTAAAAGGGCATGCCGGTCACCCAGAAAATGAAAGAGTCGACCGGCTTGCTGGTATTGCTTTAAGGCAAAAACGTTATACTGGTTAATTATAATAAAAATAATAAATTTATAGTTTTTCTAAAATATTCTCTGCTGTAGTCAAATCAATTTGACCAGGTTCATCAATTAATAATTCAGTTACTATTCCGTCATCAACAATCATAGCAAATCGCTGGCTACGGACACCCATACCTGCTTTATTTAAATCCTGATCTAAACCTAACTCCTTAGAAAACTGAGCTGAACCATCCGCTAACATCATAACAGCATTACCAACGTTTTGATCTCTTCCCCATGCTTCCATTACGTGAGGATCGTTAACAGCCATACAAACTATTACATCTACCCCTTTATCTTTAATAATTTTGGAATGCTTAATATATCCCGGTAAATGCTTAACTGAGCACCCAGGCGTAAACGCCCCTGGCACCGCAAAAAGTACAACTTTCTTGTCACTAAATAACTCATTCGTTGCAACAGGGTTAATCCCATCACTGGTCTTTTGTCGAAGCGAACTCTCTGGTATTTTATCACCAATATTTATTGTCATCTTATACTCTCTCTAGCTTCATGTTTTATTTTTAATAAGTAGTTATATAATTAGATAACAACACAGATAATTAATAGTTTATTTGTAGTAAAAAATTGAATAACTATTGCAAAGCTTTACTAGATGAACTTTTAACGAGCAAATTTTTATTTTCTATAGATGCATCAAATTTAAATCCAGCTTTTTTAAGGCCTAATAATATAGATTTTTTGCTTAATATTTCAGGAAGTAACACCCCTGTAGTAAAATTTGGACCATAAATTACATTTAATGGTACGCCAAAACGTTTAAATTGTGACAAATAATTGGCAATACTTGCTTCAGGTTTAGTCCAGTCACCACGAAACTTTACTACATTTGGACTGTTTAATAATTCTTCAATTTCCTTAGTCTGAAGAACTCTACTCTTATTAAACTGACACGTAATGCACCACTCTGCTGTTATATCTACAAAGACCAAGTTACCTGTTCTTACAAGTTTGGTAATTTTTTCAGAATCAAATAATTCCCAGCCGTCTATAATGCCATTTTTAGAATTTTCTCTATCATTCTTCTGAAAAGTAAAAATAAGAGGTGTTAACAAAGCACAAAAAATTACAAAACATATACTAATTTTAAAGGGTAGTAAAAGTCGAAATGATACAAACCTCCTTGCTAACAATAGAATAATAATTAGCATCATCAGAATACCAATTATAAATGCCGAAGTTGCAGAAACCTGAAGCTTAATTACACTTAGTAGCCATAAGGAGGTTACAATAAGAATCAAACTTATAGTTTTTTTGAGCCATATCATCCATGGACCAGGCCTGGGCATAATAGAAGCAAACTTTGGAAATATAGCTAGAAGAAGAAATGGTACAGACATACCAATAGCCAGTGAAGTAAAAACTAAAAAGATTTCGACCACTCCACCACTAAGAGCAAATCCTACAGCTGTCCCAAGAAAAGGAGCTGAACAAGGAGTTGCCAACAGTGTTGCAAACGCTCCTTCAAAGAAACTTGCTTTTAATGTCCTACCCCGTCCTGCATTTGCTGCTAAATAGGAGACATGACTAGGAAGTCTAATTTCATATAAACCCCAAGTGTTAGCTGCAAATAAAGTTAAAACAATTACCATGAAAGTGATAAATAAAGGCTGTTGGAATTGGATTCCCCAACCAATATCTAGTCCAGCTTTCTTAATAGTAACAACAAATATAGCTAAAATTACAAATGAGAAAATTATTCCTCCCGCAGTGGCAAGAAAACTATGTCTCACATACCTATGGTCTTTTCCTCCATAGCTAACCAATGACAAGAGCTTTATTGAAAGCACCGGTAAAACACACGGCATTAAATTTAATAATAACCCGCCCAGTAGTGCCACAAAAATTATAGATAATAATTTAAAATAATTATAACGATTTTTTTCCTCAGTAAGCGAATTTTGGATAGGCACAGTCTGTTTTTCAATACTTCGGTTGCCATCAAAGAAAGTTAACCGCAAAGGCTGATTATATGTATTTTCTAGGCTATATTCCGGATAGAATTCTTCAACCTTCACTTTTATTAATACAGTCTTACGATCATCAAAGAATGTAAAATTCGGCTTTGAGAATAACATCTCATTTGGCCCTTCAACTAAAAGGTCCGGACTTTCTAATACAGAAAATGAACTAAATTTAACTTCTAATGTAGGATTAGTAAGTGATCCTTTGTATGATGCTCCTTCAAATGTTAGTGCAGTATTTTTTCCATCGCCTGGGACCTGAGCTCTATACCTATTAATTATATTTGTATAATTAGTTGGACTGGCTAACCCACTAGGTAAATTAAGAGTTAAATTCATCACGTGCGGAATACATACATCATCACAGACTAAAATCTCCACTACAGCTTTTAGGTGCAAAGGCTGGCCTACGCGTTCTACTAATAAATCAATAGGAAAAATTACTTCCTGACTATAACCAACAACATCAATGTCGTAATATGAAAAGCGAGATGGCAAAGGCCAATGAAAAACAGATGATGAAAGATTAGAACTTTTTGATAAATCAACCTTAGGAGGAAGACCAGAAACACCTGGTGAACGCCAATATGTCTTCCATCCCGGTTTAAGCCTAATCTCAAGGCCTATCGGAATTGTATCAAGCTCACCAACTGCCTGTATGGATGATATTAGCCGAGCTTTAGCTTTTGGCCCCTTTTCCCATTCCCCTGCCTGATTATTGCTATATGCTAATTCAGTTGAAATATTTAATGCTAAGAGCACAAAAATACTAAAAAATAAACTAGATAATAATCGTTTCATAATGAGAAAATCTGCTATCCACGTATAATAATTAACTAATATATTAATTTAGTAATCTTTTTACGACTAAAAATAGTTAATAATGTAATCTGTTATAAACACACAAAAATAACATTTATAAATTCTTTGTATAACAATAACTTTCTACTTAATAAAACGACTATAATGAAAGAATCCAATGCAAAATTCTCTTCACCTTGAAGGGCAGTTTTTAATATCAATGCCTAATATGGCTGACACTCGTTTTAGCCAAGCAGTAATCTATCTCATTATGCATAATAATGATGGGGCAATGGGTATAGTGATAAATAAAATATTTCCAGATATTAACTTCAAAAACATAGTTAAAGAGCTTGATATTAAATCAAGTCAAACTTTAGCGGATATAAACGTTCATTATGGCGGACCTATCGAAATTGAAAGAGGGTTTGTTGTACATACAACAGCGCAGAAAAGTATATCCAAACTAAATACAAATGATATAGCAATCACATCAAGTATTGAAATAATTAAGGAGTTAGCAGGGGGTAAGGGCCCAGAAAATAATATTTTTGTACTTGGTCACGCAGGATGGGGACCAGGACAGTTAGAGCACGAATTAAGCAAAAATGCTTGGATTAATGCCCCATATAACAAAGACATAATGTTTGACAAAGACATAAAGACCAAATGGCAACGCGCCCTCGAGAATATAGGTGTAAATTTATCTAAACTATCGAGCATTGCTGGCAATGCCTGATTAAGTCTTGTTACCTCGTAATATACTTTTCCTGTTATATGCAGTCAAAATTATAAAAAAAACGCCGATACAAGCAAGTATATAACCCGATATTAAATAAGAATCACCAAGAGAAGATATTTTGGCCAATGGCAAACTATAAAATGGTGATGCAAATTGGCCCAAAAAAAATACAGCCACTAATACACTTAATGCTCGACCCCGAAATGCTGATGTAATACGAGATAGAATTACCAGGTTTGCGTTAGGAGAAAAAAGTCCCATAGAAAACCCGCCAACTATCATTGCTAAAATCACGTCATAAAAATTCGTTGCCATTCCTAACAATATATATCCAACCGCAACATCTACAAAAATTAGAGCAAAAATAAACGAAACACTAAAATGCTTTCTAAGCCATGGGAAAGCTAGTGATGCTATACCTGAACTTAAACTAAAAATACCAACTGCTATGCCGGCGCGTGCGGCACTATTAACACCAATATCTAGGAGAAAAAATGGAGTCTGAGCAGGTATCATAAATAATATAATCATTGTTATAAAAGTGATCATATAAACACCTCCAATTACCGACCAATCATTTTTCAATGGTATTGATTTAG
>JAQWSA010000107.1 GCA_029243445.1 Alphaproteobacteria bacterium | reverse complement strand
TGGTGAAGGTATTCGTAAAAACTGTCCAAATGCATTTGTTATCTGCATAACAAATCCTTTAGACGCTATGGTTGGAGTTCTTCGAGAAGCAGCTAAGCTAAAACCTAATAAGTGTGTAGGAATGGCTGGAGTTCTGGATAGCGCTCGTTTTCGTTATTTTCTATCAGAAGAATTTAGTGTTTCTGTAGAAGATGTAACAGCATTTGTCCTCGGCGGCCATGGTGATACTATGGTTCCACTAGAGCGTTATTCTACAATTGCAGGCATACCTCTACCTGACTTAGTTAAGATGGGGTGGACAACCCAAAAGCGCCTAGATTCTATAGTACAAAGGACACGTATGGGAGGTGGCGAGATTGTTGAACTACTAGGAAACGGATCAGCCTTCTACGCTCCAGCCTCATCGGCAATAGCTATGGCTGAATCTTACCTAAAAGACAAAAAACGTGTTCTACCAGCCGCAGCATGGTTGACCGGACAATATGGCGTTAAAAATCTATATGTGGGAGTTCCAGTTATAATTGGTGCTAACGGAATTGAGCGAATTGTTGAAGTTAAGTTCACGCCCAAAGAACGTTCAGCATTCCGAAAATCAGTTTAAGCAGTGCAAGGTCTGGTAGACATAACAAAAAAAATACAACACGAATCTAAGAAAAAAAGTTAGTAATCAATATGAATAATATATAGCGTTTACAAATTATATCACATAAAAAATTTTATAAATGTACTATGTTTAAATTAAGTAATAAATTTTTAGTTATGTCACTTATGGGCTAGTAACCAAACAAGTTTATACAATATCATACCTTACTGAGTGTTGAACTCCATTCTCTCCCAACTGGGCAAAAGTTCCTATGAATATTCACGAGTATCAGGCTAAAGCGCTTTTATCATCATATAATATTAAAACACCAAAGGGAGAAATAGCATTCACTCCAGAGGAAGCAGCAGAAATAGCTCGAGAGCTAGGCGGAAATACCTGGGTCGTAAAATCCCAAATACATGCCGGAGGAAGGGGAGCGGGAAAGTTTGCTAATAACCCTAATGGTCAGGGTGGTGTTAGGATTGCGAGAAGCAATAAAGAAGTAAAAGCCCATGCAGCTGAAATGCTAGGCCAAGTGTTAGTCACTAAACAAACGGGTCCAGAAGGCAAAAAAGTTAAACAAGTATATGTCGAGGAAGGCTGTAACATCAGTCGTGAGCTTTATCTATCAATTTTAATAGATCGCAGTAACTCCAACATTACAATCATAGCCTCCACTGAAGGTGGTATGGATATTGAAACTGTAGCCAAAAAATCACCTGAGAAAATTTTGACATTGCCAATTGATTCTGTTGGCGGATTAAAGTCTTTTCACTCCCGAAAAATAGCTCATTTACTTGGTATTCCTGAAAATAAAATTAAAATTGCTTCAGATATGATGTCTAACCTTTACAAAGCATTTATTGAACTAGACGCTTCTCTAATTGAAATAAATCCGCTTGTAATCACAGATGATGATGAAATAGTCGTGCTCGATGCTAAAATGAATTTCGATGATAATGCTCTTTATCGTCAGCCCAACATAATCGCAATTCGTGATGAAGATGAAGAAGATCCTATGGAGCTTGAAGCCTCAAAGCATGATCTAAACTATATTAAACTTGACGGATCAATAGGCTGCATGGTTAACGGAGCAGGCCTTGCTATGGCAACCATGGATATAATTAAACTTTATGGGGGCCAACCAGCTAATTTCTTAGACGTGGGTGGATCTGCTGATAAAGAACGTGTGACTATCGCTTTTAAAATTATATTATCTGATCCTAACGTAGAAGGAATAATGGTCAATATATTCGGTGGCATAATGCGATGCGATGTAATTGCAGAAGGGGTCATAGCCGCAGCCCGCGAAGTTGAACTAAATGTTCCTCTGGTTGTGCGTTTAGAGGGAACAAATGTTGAATTAGGACAACAAATTCTTAAAGATTCTGGACTACCAATTGTCTCAGCTGATAATCTAGCTGATGCAGCCAGGAAAATAGTTAATGAAGTAGCAAAGGCATCATAAAATATGTCTGTTTTGGTAAATAATAAAACAAAAGTCATATGCCAAGGCCTAACAGGCTCTCAAGGCAGCTTTCACTCACAGCAGGCAATCACTTATGGAACAAACATGGTGGGAGGGGTAACACCCGGAAAAGGTGGCTCGTTCCATTTAAATCTTCCAGTTTTTAATACTGTATCCGAAGCTGTTTTTCAAACAGAAGCTAACGCTTCGGTCATTTATGTGCCTCCTCCATATGCTGGTGATGCTATACTCGAAGCTATTGAAGCAGGTATTGAATTAGTTGTGTGTATTACAGAGGGAATTCCGGTAATTGACATGGTAATGGTAAAGCGTGCTTTAAGTGGTACAAAAACTCGACTAATTGGTCCGAACTGCCCAGGTGTTATAACGCCCGGCGAATGTAAAATCGGAATTATGCCAGGCCATATACACAGCAGAGGACGCATTGGTATCGTATCGAGATCTGGGACTCTAACCTACGAAGCAGTTGCACAAACTACCGCAGCTGGATTAGGGCAAACCACTTGTGTAGGTATAGGAGGAGATCCAGTAAACGGAACTCACTTTATTGATATTATCTCAATGTTTCTTGATGACGATGAAACAGAAGGTATTATTATGATCGGTGAGATTGGGGGATCGGCAGAAGAAGAGACAGTCGAGTTCATCAAAAATTCTTCTATAAAAAAACCTATTACTGGATTTATAGCCGGTGTAACGGCTCCCGCTGGCAAGAGGATGGGCCATGCCGGAGCAATTATATCCGGAGGCCAAGGAACCGCTGAGGCTAAAATTGAGGCTATGAAATCAGCGGGGATTTATGTTGCTAATTCCCCAGCAGAGCTTGGAAGTACTATGTTGAAAGCCTTAAGCAGCTAAAAAAAATAATAGTACCATTCTACCGTTCGTAAAAATAAAAAATAATTTTCACCCTCAAAAATAAATTAGCATTTTGGGCAATAGACATAGCTCGTTTTTTTGGTAAGAGTTTTAAAACATTAAATCATACACATTACCAATTCAAAAGGACCTAATATTATAATGAAGGCTTGGAAAATTATAATCATAATGTGCTTTGCCCATGTCCTGAGTATGACGGGCTTTGCAACCTTCCCGGCCCTAATTCCTATTCTAATGCCTCTATGGGAGCTAACTAATACTCAGGCTGGCTGGGTAAGTGGAGTTTTTTTCGCTGGCTATGTGTTATCAGTACCAATTCTTGTTTCTCTAACAGATCGCATTGATTCACGTCGTATTTATATTATTGGACTATTAATTTCTATTGTTGGCTTATTAGGATTCACTTTTTTAGCGAACGGATTCTGGTCTGCTCTTACCTGGCAAATAGTGCATGGTGCAGGAATTGGAGGCACTTATATGACTGGGCTAAGAGTTATGACTGATAGAGTTAAAAAGACTAACCCTTCACGAGCCATTGCATTTTATACCGCATGTTTCTCTTTAGGAACTGCAGTATCTTTTATTTTGTCTGGGCTAGTGGCAGGTTGGATAGGATGGAATTGGGCCTTTGGCCTAAGCGCTTTCGGGCCACTCACAGCAGCAATAGTAACTTTATTATTTCTAAAAAATTATAATATTAGTAGAGACCAACTTCCACATACTCATTTACTCGATTTTCGTCCAGTTTTTAAAAACCGGCAAGCCATGTCATATACATTGGCCTATATTGGACACTCATGGGAACTGTTTGCCCTTCGTGCCTGGATAGTAGCATTCTTAGTTTTCGCAGGTGCAGAAAAGACAGGGATTAGTATACTCAGTGCAACTATTATTGCTGGAGCTGCAAGTGTAATTGGTGGACCAATTAGTATTATTGGAAATGAAATATCGGAACGCTATGGCCGACGAAAAACCATTATGGTGATAATGGTTTTAGCCAGTTTAACATCCATAATAACCGGTTATAGTGCGAGTTTATCACTTGGAGCAGCAGCTTTATTTATAATTATATATAGTGGTTTTGTTATGGGTGATTCCGCATCTCTGACCGCAGGAGCAGCGGGAGCAGCTATGTCTGGTTATCGCGGGGCCACCCTCGCCGTACATTCCATACTTGGCTTTACCGGAGCATTGCTAGGCCCCTTATGTGCAGGCTTAGCCCTGGACTTTAGTGGAGGGCAGTCTAGTACTAACGCCTGGATAATTGCATTTGCTACAATAGGTTTTGGATCTATTATGGGGTTAATCTCTTTGTTAAAACTAGGTAAAATTAGTTTGAACACTTAATAGATTTATCAATGCAGGGTTTTCTAATCAAAATAGTCTAAAGTATTTTTTTATTTACATCAGGGAAGACAGTGGTCTTACAAAAAAAACAAATAACTTATGTGATCATTGGATGTGCCCTTGGAATAGTCGCTATTGGTACCGGCATACAACAGGTTTTTGGTCTATTTATGCTCCCAATAAGTGAAGAATTAGGATGGGGAAGAGAGGTTCTATCTCTATCTTTAGCAACCCAGGCCCTAATGATTGGTATCGCAACGCCTTTTATAGCAGCTTTGGCTGACAGGTGGGATCCCGCCCGGGTTATGATTATAGGTGGGCTAGTTTATGCATTAAGTATTATATTCATGTCCCAATCAACTACTCCTTTTATGATGTTTATAAGTTCAGGGCTATTGGTAGGTGCCGCAGCCGCTACATGTGGAATGCCTGTAATACTCTCTATAGTTAGTCGTAATGTGAGTGTTGAAAAGCGAAGCATGTGGTTAGGTACGGTGACCGCTTGTGGTACTATTGGCCAATTTATAATTGTACCATTCAGTCAACATTTAATAGATAAAAGTGGCTGGCAGGGTACACTTATTGTAATTGCATTTATAGCGGCATTAATTATCCCCCTTGCTGTTTTTATAATATTTGCTGAAAAGACTAATAAAAGGCCTGCGTCTGAACAAAAATTAGGGGAAGCCTTAAATGAAGCACGAAGTCACTCCGGTTACATATTACTTGTTGTGGGTTTTTTTGTATGTGGTTTTCAAGTGCGCTTTATTGCAGCGCACCTGCCAGCATATCTAGGTGATCTTAATTTTTCAGGGGAATTGGCAGCTACGGCTCTAGTTGTAATTGCGGTCTTTAATGGTTTGGGTTCGGTGGGTTGGGGGTTTTTAGGAGGGCACTATAGCAAAAAATATTTGCTTTGCTGGCTATATGCCCTTCGCTCTCTTACCATTTATTTTTTTATTACAATTCCAGCTAGCCCAACTACCGTGATAGTATTTTGTTGCTTGATAGGGCTTTTATGGTTGGGCACCGTACCTCTAACTAGTGGTATAGTAGCACAAATATTTGGCACGCGTTATATGGCCACGCTATTTGGTATAGTATTCCTCAGCCACCAGATAGGAAGCTTTTCAGGTGTTTGGCTTGGTGGAAAATTATTTGACTTGACGGGGTCTTATTCAACTGTTTGGTGGATATCTATATTTTTAGGCTTTATTGCGGTTGCAGTGCATGCATCAATAAACGACAGGCCAATTAAACCATTACCAAAGTAGTAGTGTAATAATTATTAAAATCAAATTCTAAAAACTTAAATCTTTGATTTTTTTATTGATGCTCGAGGATGAGCTTGTCCATAAACATCCATTAAGCGCTCTGCATCAACATCTGTATAAAGCTGGGTAGAAGATAGAGAGGCGTGTCCGAGTAATTCTTGTATAGTTCTTAAATCACCACCAGCTCCTAATAAATGCGTTGCAAAAGAGTGCCTCAAAGAATGAGGTGTGACTTCTTTCGGTAATCCAAGATGACCTCTTAGAGCCTGTAATCGAGATTGCAAAACTCTAGCGTTCAGCCGACCTCCACGAACACCTAAAAACAAAGGACCTTTTGCAGAGAGTTTATAAGGACAAGATTCAATATAATCAGCAATCGCATTAATAACTGCAGGAAGAAGTGGAACTAAACGTTGTTTATCACCCTTGCCTTTAATAATGATACTATTGCCAGAAGGGCTAGGTACTAATGGAAATTCATTAAAATTTAGCTTTAAAGCCTCAGAAATACGCAAACCTCCGCCATATAACAATGAAAACACAGCTGCATCTCTAATATACACCCACTTAGGCGATTCACTTATTATAGGTTGACCCGCCCTTTCCAAAAGATCTTTCATTTCTGAAACTGCTAATGCTTTTGGCGTGGAATAAAACTTTTTAGGACTACTTACTGAACTAATCGCAGCATTATGAGCTAATGCCTCATGATCAAGAAATCTAAAAAAGCCTCTTACCACTGATACAGCTCTTGCAGTTGAGCTACGTGCCATCCCCTTACGAGTTCGATAAGCTAGCCATGCACGAAAATCACCAGACTTTAAGTCAGCTAAATTTTTTAACTTAGGATTGTCGCCTTGGTGTAAGGATATAAAACTTAAAAAAGCATCTAAATCATTAACGTATGCAACTAGAGTATACGGTGATAAATGGCGTTCACTATAGAGTTTTTCATACCATTGTTGAATCGCACGCCTAAGCATTTTATCGCTGACAGCGACAAAGCTAATGTCAAAATTTAATGCGGGAGATCTAACCATCTACAGATACATAGCTCCATAATATCGGCAAGGAATGCCAGAAGCTCAGTTCCTTGACCAACATGAAAATGTTGACCATGACGGCTTCCCATTGCAAAGATTGCCGGTGGTCCGTCCTTTTGAATTTCTAATCGTAAAATTGCTTCCGAACTTACCAAGCCTGATGTCTCACCAAATATAAAACTATTCCCAACTATATTATCTCGCAGAATAACTTTACGTTCCGATGATATAATTTTATTTATTGTACCGTTCGGTAAAATTCTAATTCCGTTCGATATGGCTGGGGCAGCAGTACCATTTTCCAAACACAAAGCAACAGAATCAATGTCTAAAAGACCAACCAAATCTACAGTCATTAGCTCTACAAAATGATCTAATGATCTAGCTGACAAAAGTCTTAATATAGCAGCGTTTATACGAGACTGGCTTTGTTGGTTACTGCGTCCTGAATCAATTAAATTATCATGTTTTTTAGACGCATTAAGCAGCTCCTTTCTCAATCTACTTAATATTACTTGTTGTAGATCCACTACTGAATTTTCTTTGGGATTAGTATCAACGAATACCCGATCTGGTATTTGCATTATCGATAGTAATTCAGGGTGCTTAACAAAAAAGTCTTTATGACTATTTAAATATGCCACAACTTGTTTTGAG
>JAQWSA010000106.1 GCA_029243445.1 Alphaproteobacteria bacterium | reverse complement strand
GTCTTTATAAATTGTGTAGTTTTTTTTGCTGTCCATTCACTGAACATATCAACTGCATTAGGCACGAAGTTCATCATAACATAACTCCAAAAAATTTTATATCGATAATATTTAAGAAAATGGACGTATATATAAAGTCCTTGAATCTAATACTTATATTTTATATCTAATTAAAATTGGTCGGGGAGAGAGGATTTGAACCTCCGGCCCCTACGTCCCGAACGTAGTGCTCTACCAGGCTGAGCTACTCCCCGAGTGGTAGCTTTCCTATACACATGGTATCCCCTGTTAGCAATGAATGATATAACTTCCCAATAAATTCACTTATTAACATAATAACTTTGCACGGCAGGGTGTAACGGAGCCGATAATCCATCATCTAACATATGTTTAGCATTAAACCAGTTTAAAGCCGGGTGTAAACTTCGAAAAAAATCAACATTTTCATTTATCTTCTTAATTATATTTAATACTATTTTGTCACTTACATCCAATCGAGTTACTAAAGTTGCACTAACTCCGAAAGTTGGAACATCCTTATCAATTCCTCTATAAATACCTCCGGGTATATAAGCTTTCTTATAGTAAGTGTTATCCTTGACCAATTGATCAACTATTGATCCGATTACAGGTAGAAATGATACCAAACATTTTGAGGTCAGCATTGATAAAGTTGCTGAGGGACTGCCCACGGCATATACGGCCGATTCTATATCATTTTCACACAGCAACGACGTTTGTTGTGTTACTGAAAGTTCCTGAACCTCATTAAATCCTGGTATTAAAACTCTATAGGCGCCAATTAAAGCTTCCATCATACTACGTCCAGCTGTTTCCCTAGCACCTAAACTAATTTTTCTACCCTTTAATTCAGATAATTTGGTGATACTACTCGTCTGACGAACAGCAATAACAAGTGGTTCAGTATATAAATTAGTTACTGCAGCCAAAGAAATAAATGGCTCCGAATTTTCTAGGAATTTTGCGCCCTTATAAGACCAATATTGCCAGTCTGACTGAATGATAGCGAAATCAATACGTTTTTCACGGAGTGCGTGCAATCTAGTTTTTGTATTTGTATTAGGACTTACTACACATAGTGGTTCTGTGTTTGTTCGTTCTCTATTTAGTAAATGGCAGATAGCCCCTGCAACGGGAAAATATACTCCTGAAGCCTTGCCCGAACCAATAATAAATACATCTTCATCAGCTGCCATTGTTTTATTTAATGTTGCATCGGATACTACTAAGAAAAAAGTAGTAAGAATCCCATAAACGGTTATTAAAATTAATTTATAGGAAATATACATATGCCAAAAAAACCTCTTTACGTGTTTTGGTTAAATTAAGAAATCCCATATTTTTCGATTAGATTATAAAATGAAGTTATAAATCAGGCTAGAAGATAAATGTATTTTAGTTTTATATAAATTCATCAAAATAGATTTCAAAAACCCTTGAAGTAAATTATACTTAAATATGTTTATTGGTTAATAATTCCACACAAGAAAATATTGGATAAGATAGTATGGAGATAACTAATTATATTCGGACGTTTAATGATTTTCCTGAGCCGGGTATTTTATTCTATGACATTTCTCCATTACTTGCAGATCCTGAAGCTTTTTCACATACGATAGATTGTCTATTCTCAATAATCAAAAAAGAACCACCAGACCTAGTAATAGGAATTGAGAGCAGAGGGTTTCTATTAGCCGCACCTTTGTCAATAAAACTAAAATGTGGAGTAGTTATGGCTAGAAAGAGTGGAAAACTGCCTGGTCCAACTATATCTAACACTTACGATTTAGAATATGGTACTGACACTATAGAAATTCAAAAGGATGCAATTTCACCAGGTAAAAAAATCGTTGTCATTGACGACTTATTGGCAACTGGAGGGACTGCAAAAGCAACAATTAAGTTAGTTAAAAATATCGGAGCAGATGTCGTTGGTTCATTTTTCATCATAGAGTTAAACGGCTTGGGTGGACGTGATGAAATAGACATACCAATTACATCTCTTGTTAGCTTTGATGTTTAATTATTTAGTTCCTCACTTGTCCTTCTAATTCATCATCAATAAAATTTTGTATTACTTCATGAATAGAATTATCTGGTTCAAAACCAAGACTTTGTCCAAGATGACCATTAGCAAACCAAGGCCAACTATCAACCATCCGTTGTACTTCTTCATCAGGATTCCAAGAGATACGGTCCACAACTTTTCTACCTGCTATTTGTTTAAGAGCTTCCATCATTTCTCCTATAGATGGTGATATACCATTCATCATCACACCTCGGCGAAAGCCTAGTTTAATAGAATCAGCATTATGAACATCTATAAATGCCTGAACAGCTCTCCGGGGAGACAGAACTAACATTCTAGTTTCAGCTGTAACCGGGCAATTTACAGGATCTCCTTGAAGTGGCTCTCTTAAAATAGAGCTGGCAAACCCTGAAGCAGCTCTGTTGGGTTTACCAGGGCGCACTACTATAGTTGGTAGACGAAGACTACGACCATCAAAAAAACCCTTTCTGGTGTAGTCATTAATCATTAATTCACCCATCGCTTTTTGAACACCATACGAAGTTTGAGGGGTTAGAGGCGTTTCATCATCAATATCTCTATATCCTCCGTAAACTGCTAATGAGCTTGTGAAGACCACACGTGGGCTATTTGTAATAGCGCGACAAGCCTCAAATACATTACGAGTACCAGACAAATTAACGTAATATCCTAAATCAAAATCAGCTTCGGCTCCACCACTAACCACAGCTGCAAAATGAAATACTGTGTCCACGTCATCATCTATTATGTTTCTGGCTACGCCATTATCACAGATATTAGCATTGATAATCTTTACCCTTCGATCATTAGGCGGACTTTCAGCAGATTTATAAGCATCAACTAATATCAAATTTTCTAATGGCTCTTTTTTACCAGAAGGGCCAA
The DNA here is from genome assembly GCA_029243445.1 of Alphaproteobacteria bacterium. The sequence continues at coordinate 4,036 of JAQWSA010000106.1, read as the reverse complement.
TTAGTTCGTCATTACTGAGTAAACGTTTGGCTAAACGTCTACCAAGCATTCCAGTTCCTCCAGTTATTACAACTTTCAAAATTAAAATCTCCTTTTTTCTGATACTACGATAGCGCTGGCTCTAAACGGTCTAAAGCCTCAGACAATATATCCTGATTTGCTGCAAAACATAGTCTTAGCCAGCCCTCGCCGGCTTGACCAAAAGCAAGGCCAGGAGCCAAACCCACACCGGTAGTTTCTATCAGATATTTTGCATATTGTAGGCTATCGGTCATACCGTCGACAGAAAAAAAAGCATAAAAAGCAGCCTCCGGCCTGGACATTTTAACCTTCGGCAAAGCCGCTAGCCTTTGAAATACCAAATCTCGATTATGTCTATAATCTTCAACCATTTGACTAATAAATTCCTCTCCCTCACGTATAGCCACAATTCCTGCATGCTGTACGAAGGTCGTTGGCGAAGCAATGTTAAATTCATTAAGCTTAGAAAATACATCACCAAGTTCAGGGGGATGAGTTAGCCAGCCTAGACGCCAGCCGGTCATAGACCAAGATTTAGAAAAGCTATTTATTACAATTAACGGGTCATCCGTTTCTGAAAAATCTAGAAAAGAAGGTGCTTTTTTACCATCGTAAAAAAGGCGAATATATACTTCATCAGCTATAACATATATTCCCCGGCGTTTACACTCTGATAGAAGTGATCGCTGTTCACTTTCATTCATTACCCAACCTGTTGGATTACCAGGTGAGTTTACAAAGATAGCGCGGGTTTTTGCATCACATAAACTGAAAAGCTCATCCATATCTAATTGCCAGCACCCATTATGATCAGGATGAAGGGCTATATGACGAGCTTCCCCTCCCATCACTTGTATTGTTTGACAACAATTAGGCCAAACTGGACCAACGACAATCATGTTGTCGTTCTGGTCAATTAGTGCCTGAGATACAAGCATGATAGCATTCATACCAGATGCTGTTACAGTTAGTGAATCAGCAGCTATAGGCTTATTATGCAATCTAGAAACATAGTCTGCTAGTATCTCTCGAAGAGGTGGTATGCCTCTATTCTGTGCGTAGAAAACTTGGTTTTCATCTAATGAACTAACAGCCGCCCTCTTAATAAAATCAGGTGTCGCTGAACTAGGCTCGCCAAACCACAAGGGAATTACACCTTCTCTACCAATATTAGATTCAGCAACTTCGCGAATTAACGACCCTTCCAGATTCTTGATGGCTAAGCGAACTTTATGAAAATTCTGTTTCTTTCCGTCTGACATATTAGCTCCAAAACTTAAAGTATAAGTTTAACTTTTTAATAAACTTAGGGAAATATAGTAGGCATAGGGTAATTGATTACGACAAGCCCTTCGGGCATATGATTAAATAATTAAAAAATAAGAGTGTAATATTATGAATGAATTTAAAACTCGTGATTTAAAAGAAGGACTTAACGGATATCTTAACTTTAAACTAGTAGAATGGCACGAAGGATACGCAGAGATCAGCGTTAACATAACAGATGTGCATAAAAACCGCCAAGGTGGAGTTCATGGCGGAACTATGACCACATTAATAGATGCCGCTACTGGCTTTTGTGGTATTTATGAAGTTGACCCTGCCAAACGAAGAGGAAATGTTACTATAACGTTAAATACTAATTTCATAGGACGACCAAAAGGAGAAACCCTAATTTGCACGGCACAGGTAGTGAAATCTGGTCGACGCATCTATTTCTCTAAAGCAGAAGTAAAAGATAATCTAGGAAACCTAATAGCTACAGGCGATGCCATTTATGCCTATACTGATATTGACGCCCAAAGAAAGTAATCATTAAATATCCTTCTAAACATATATAATTGATAAAGTTAATGTTATAAGATTTTCTACTAAAATTATTATGGATAAAATAATGACTTATGAGACGACCCAACAGCATTTAATAGGACGTTTACCGCGCCTGTTAGGTTCAGGTGTTGACTATAATGATGCTACTGAAGTTATTACTAATATGAAAGAGGTAGCTGATTGGTCAAACGGATGGGAAAAAGTAGGTCATAAGCATGAGATTAGAGGTGATGAAGCCTTGGCACTAGGTAATTTAATTACTGCTGGAGAAGCATATTTTCGTGCCACAATATCCTTTCATACAGGACAATCAGGTAATGTAGAAAACCCTGATGAGAAACTTCGCGTTCAGACTCTTCAAAGAAAAGCGTATTTAAAAGCTATGCCACATTTGAATCCAAAAACTGAGCGTATTGAGATACCTTTCGAGAATATTGAGTTCTCAGGAAATTTACGCTTGCCTGTAAATACTTCAAATAAACCAGTCCCATGTGTTTTGCTTAATGCAGGAGCCGACTCAACCAAGGAAGAGTTTTTTACTCTTGAAAACGAATTTTTAAAACGTGGATTAGCTACATGTGCTTTTGACGGCCCAGGACAAGGAATGACCTGGCAGAAAATGAAACTACGACATGATTTTGAATCACCAGTGGGCGCAGTACTTGATATTCTAGAAAACAGACCTGACATAGATTCTAGCCGTTTAGGTATTTGGGGACGCAGTATGGGTGGTTATGCAGCTCCAAGAGTGGCTGCCCATGATAAACGCATAAAGGCATGCATATCGTTGGGGGGCTACTTTGATATGTTATCCTTCTGGGATACATCATCGGATGTACTATTAGACATTTTACAATTTGCATTTGGAGCAACAGACCGCAATAAAGCGCGTGAGATTGCCCATGGATTTACCTTAAAAAATTCTGCTGAAAATATCACCTGTCCTCTTTTAATTGTTCACAGCGATGAAGATAACATATGCCCTTATAGCGAAGCTGAAAAACTGCTAGCGGCTGTTGGAAAAAATGCTGAATTAGTAATGTTTAAAGGCGGCAACCATTGTTGTGATAACAAACCAGCACAAGTAAGACCAATAATGGCCGATTGGATGTCAAAACAACTTTAAATAGTTATTTTGCTATTTCTAAATAGAGTAGTTTCTTAAATGCATTTAACATTATGGATTACTTTTCAGACAACTAGTCTGTGCTAACCAATTATCTTTGGTACCCTCTTTTCCCCACACAGTAACTGAAACTGGCTTATTTAAGCCCAATTTTTTTCTGTAAGCACAACCAACTTCTAAAGCAATACGTTCGGCGTCACTAACTTTAATAATATGTGATAAGGTTATAGATAATCTATTATCGCTTTCTATGGATAATTCTAGTAAATCACCTCTTGCAATTGCCCAATCTAAAAAAGAGTTTTCTTTCTTTCCAAATTTAGGTTCCATGAATTTCTTAGGTAAATGCACAAAAGAACGGTGTATCCAAAACTCGTTGATAATCAGTTTATCCTCATTATCTAGGGCCCCAAGAGGAATTCCGATAATACGTATCCAACGGCCGAGTTGATCAAAGGCGTTAACCTTATCACCTCGCTTAAGCCGAGAAACTATTTTATAACCTTCTCCAGGTCCGGCACGAACGTTCAAAGTTTTAACCCAAACCGAACCTTGCCAACTGCGGACAGGCTTGTAATTATTAGCAAATGTAGGGGCAGAACAAATAGATATATAAAAACTTATAAGAATTAGTATATAAAATAATTTAGGTACCCTAACATAATTCATTACATCATGCCTGCTTGTTGCCAAAACATAAAATCTATACTTACCTAGCTTGAGCTAACGAATCTAATCGATTCACTATAATAATATTAACAATTGCATATCTTAACTAGGAATTAAATAATGCCTCGTCCTTCAGAACTAATACATAGTGATCTAAGTTCAAAAAAAGCGGCTTATCGTGCGGCACAGATTCTTATTGATATAAAAGCCGTAAATTTTCGTCCAGATGACCCGTATACTTTTACATCAGGACGCAAAAGCCCCAGCTATATAGATTGTAGACGTATTATATCATTTCCTTCAGCAAGAACTGAACTAAACCAACTTGCAATAGATTTAATTGAGCGTGATATTGGTAAAAGTGAAGTCGATATAGTAGCTGGAGGAGAA
>JAQWSA010000105.1 GCA_029243445.1 Alphaproteobacteria bacterium | reverse complement strand
AGGCTCTTATTTATATACTTATTCCGTTAGAAGTTCTTCTCTAGAACGTGGGCGCGGCTCTAATGCATCAGATTCTTTTTCAGTCTCACTGCGCAAGAATTCTGTCAGTCTACTCAGTCTAGTACCAGATTGGCTACGTATATTCTTAATATCAATATCACTCCAATCATAAAAACCTTTTCCTTCTCCCAAACCGCATTCACCACGATTAACCATATTCTGAATCATTGGGTTAGGCGTATCAATAGAATGCAGGTTTGGCACAATTGACCTCTGCGCATCTGCGTGGATTTTTAAACCACTGATATCTTTTTGTTTAATCAATCCATTAATACACATACGTGGACCTAGCATCATACGTGCAGACATATCTATATCACCAGGTCCTGCTACACCATTTTCTATCAAATAATAGCATTCATGCAGTATTATATGTTGCAAACGATTGATCAAAAACCCAACCACAGGTTGATATAATACTACTGTTTCTTTTCCGGTACATTTCATTGCGTTTGAAACATTATCAACATCTTCCGGATTGCAGTCTGGTCCAGCCATAACCTCCACAACAGCTGTACTTTCAGCTGGCATAAAATAATGAACACCAAGAAAACGTTCTGGATAATCTAGAACATTAGCGAGAGCAATAAGATCCAAACCCGAGGTACCAGATGCTATTAGGGGTTTACCACCATACGAAGATTCAATTTGTTGATAAACCTTTTGTTTAGCAACAATATCTTCCGGAACAAATTCTATTACTAAATCCGGTGCCTCAGAAGGTAATGTTTTATGAAATATTAGATCTTTTTCGCTATTTGATAATTCATCAGCTCGCGAGGAAAATACATGAACATCGAAACCGGATTTAATAAAAGTTCTAGCAACTGCTTCCCCCATAACTCCATATCCGTATATCAATACTTTTTTAATTGATGTTTTAGGAAATTTATTCATATGGCTACCTATAGTTTTCTTGATTATTAGAGAAGACAAGCAGTTAACTTAGGCCATACATTGTCTTTCCTGCTATTGGAAAATCAGCAGTCATAATATTTCCGTTAAGAGAATCAGTAATATACAGCGTTTTGTTACCTGGTCCGCCAAAGGCAATATTAGTCATTAGTCGGTGTGCATCGCCCGAGTGAATTAAGTGCGTAGGCAAACCATTATCATCAAAACGCCAAATTCCAACTCCTAAATGACAAACCAATAAGCCATCTTGAGAATCTGTTTCAATACCATCTGGCCCTGCATGTCCTCCTGAAAGTTGTATAGCCACTCCAGTTTTCGAAACATTACCATCAGCCATCAATGGTAGACGCCATATTTGTTGAGTTCTAGTTACAGCTACGTAACACTGATTTTCACTAAGGTTTAAAGTAATTCCATTTGGACTAGGTACATTAACAGCTAGTCTATCCAAACTGCCATCTGCTCCCCACCTAAATACTCTACCGGTAGGATCCGCGATCCCAGTTTGTCCCTGATCTGTAAAATACATATCACCGTTTTTAGCAAAATGCAGATCATTAGTTCCTTTAAATCCCTCACTAAATACTGAACCTAAAACAGTCGTAACAGAACCGTCATTAGGGTTAACTTCCATAATCCCATATTTATAGCAGGCTATAAAGATACGTCCGTCTTTATGAATCTTAAGTCCATTTGGCCATCCATCATATTCCGCCACTAGCTCAATATCTCCTCCGGGAGGTATACGAAAAATGCGGCCAAAAGGGATATCTGTAAAATATAGGTTACCTGCGCGATCAAAAGACGGCCCTTCTAAAAAACATTCGACTTCAGCACCCTGACGATTAGGGTCTGACCAGTCCGAACGTCGTTTATTACGAAATTTATCTGGCAAGGGTTGAAATACTGTTGCTTCTATTAGTTCGACCTCTTTAAATGGATTAAACATTGTAGGAACCTCTCCTCTCAAAAAAATAGCCAATAGAAAGCAAAAATTAACTAACTATGTTGTTGGCGTAATGAAAATTAGTTATACGTCATGACAAATTATACAATCTATACGAGCAATACAAACACCTGTTGTAAAAGACTTAAAAAAAACTTGTAAAAATATATGTTAATTAGAAAAGGAGTGAATTTATATGTCCAATATGCCAACGTCAGAAGATTTCAATGACATTCTATTTGAGGTCAAAAACAACGTTGCCTGGATTACCATCAACAGGCCTAAATCCCAAAATGCATTCCGAGAGCATACTCTTGATGAGTTAATTCACGCTTTTAAATCAACTCGAAATGACCCATCTATAGTTTGTGCTGTTGTTACAGGTGCTGGTAACACCTCATTCTCAGCAGGCGGTGATTTTGGAGCCATGATGAAACTTAATTGGGCAAATGCGTACCATTGGAATGACCGCATGCTAGGAACCGCTATGACCATCCGTGGTCTGCCAATACCCGTTATTGCAATGGTTAATGGATGGTGCATGGGAGGAGGTCACGAGCTAGCTCTTTGGTGTGATATGGTCATTGCTTCTGATAACGCAATGTTTGGACAATCGGGGGCTAAAGTAGGAGCTTGTCCAACTGTAGGGGCAACACAATATATACCCAGAATGATCGGTGAGCGTTTAGCTCGTGAGATGATTTTCTTAGCTCGAACCTTCACAGCTGCCGAAGCAGTTGAAATTGGACTTATCAATAAAGTTGTTCCACAAGGCGAGTTGCGTGACGAAACTGAAAAATGGTGTGAAAAAATTAAATCACATAGTGGTCAAACAATACGTATGACTAAAAAATCTTTAAATCATGAATCAGATGAACTTTATGCATCATGGCAACATGGGATGGAATTATTAGCCCACGTATGGGGAACCGATGAAGCCAATGAAGGGATGGAGGCATTTCTAGAGAAGCGTAAACCTGATTTCATGCAATTCCGTATGAAAAACAAACAAGCAGTAGATACCTACCTCGACGACTTAAATAATAATCGCAATCAGTATAAACCTGAATAAAACATCTAGTTTTAAATTAAAATATAAGTAGCAGGCTATAATGTAATTTGTTTTTTTTTATACTTTTAACACTGAGGATCTTTTTTAATGACCCATGATAAAAGACCTGGAGCTCTGGATGGACTAAAAATTATAGATCTTACCAGAGTTCTTGCAGGCCCTTTTTGCACTATGCTTCTTGGCGATATGGGCGCAGACATAATAAAGATTGAGCAACCTGGGCGGGGCGACGACACGCGCGCCTGGGGTCCTCCGTTTATTGGAGAAGAATCCGCGTATTTTCTAGGAGCAAATCGTAATAAAAGAGGTATTACATTAAACCTAAAAGATAAATTGGGTCAGGGTATTCTTGGCGAAATGCTGCAGGATGCAGACGTAGTTATAGATAATTTTAAACTTGGCACTATGCAAAAATTTGGATTCACTGATGCATGGTATGAGAAGCAAGCTCCAAAGTTAGTACGGTGCTCAATTCTTGGCTATGGCTCGACCGGTCCAAGAGCGGGTTTACCTGGTTATGATTTTTTGCTTCAGGCTGAAAGCGGACTTATGAATATAACTGGGGAAGCTGACGGTGACCCTATGAAACTAGGCGTAGCTATAGTTGATCTATGTACAGGTTTATACGCAATGTCTGCTATACTTGCTGCGATTAACTCTCGCAATAAAAATGGATATGGACAAGCAGTTGAGGTTTCTCTTTATGATACGGGAATATCATTATTGGCTAATGTGGCGGCTAATTTTCTAGCTTCAGGTAAAACTGCAGAAAGATATGGTAATGGACACCCTAATATAGTCCCCTATAACGCCTATCCAACTAGTAACGGGATGATTGCTTTATCAGTAGGTAACGATATGCAGTTTACTAACTTCTGTGAAGCCGTTGGTCATATTGAGTGGTCTAAAGATAGCAAATTCTCGCGAAACCGTGACAGAGTTACTAACCGAGGAGCTTGTGACGGTATGATCGCTGATTTATTTAGGACTAATACTACAGATTTTTGGCTTGAAAAACTTATTACTGCAGGCGTTTCATGTGCTCCAATAAATACGGTAGAGCAAGCACTAACCGCTGCTCATACGGTTGCCCGGGAGTTAGTTACTAAAACAAACCACAAAATAGAAGGAGAAATTAAAATTCCAGGTATCCCATTTCGTTTTTCTAAAGACCCAGCATCTATTAGACGAGCCCCTCCTATAATTGGAGAACATACAATTGAAATATTAACAGAGCTTGGAAAATCCAAGATAGAGATATCAGAACTAAGTGAAAAAGGAGTTATTTAGTTTTTCTAAGTTATTACTTAATAAATATACTTAAAGGTTTAATGTTTAATTATCAGAGGATGGAGGAACATCTTTAACTTTTCTATAGATTACTGCCACCAAAACTAAAGAGAAGGATAAAGTTGCAAACATTATTCGATAAGCAATATCTGGACTACGACCCAATTCGTCTACAGCAAAAAAATTAAGTATTGTTCCAGTTAAGACCTGTAGCAAGAAAATACCTGACCAAGTACATAGATTTATAGCTGTGAAAACCCGGCCACTATATTTATCAGAAAAAAGACTACGAGCATGAGCAAAAATAGGCCCTGCCATTGCTGCAGTTAAAGAAAATAATACCAACAAGATGGTTACAACAGTGACTGAGGGACTATAATTTAAAGCTAATAGCATTGTCATAAGTGCAAATAACAATAAACCTCCTGTCACTACTCCTCGTCGCGTATCAAAAAGCCGATCAAGTGGACCATATACTAAAGCACTTATTATCCATGCAACTGAGACAAAAAATATGATTTGACCACGTTCTATAGTATCTAAGTGATAAATATCATTTAGATACGGTCCAATCCATAAATTTCTTATTGTAATGAGAGTGCCAAAGGAAATAGCTGTAACTGCCGCAAAATAATAAATACGTTTATCAGTAAGAATATATTTTAAACCTAATATTACCTCTGATAAAGTTTCTACTTCGCTTATTATTTGATCCTGCTCTGGTCTATCTTTAATAAAAAATAATAGGCTAAAAGCTACAAAAAATGTGGTAAACCCAACAACTTGTAAAGAAATACGCCAACCGTAGCTATCGACAGCCAACGCAAAAGGTGATGATGACAATAACATCCCAACGCCTCCCACAGCAACAGAGATCGCTGTAGCAGTAGAAAGTCTATCACGAGCCACCCAACGCGATAATAGAACTATAACTCCCATAAAAACAGGAGCAGCGCCACAACCTATAAGAAACAAACCCATTCTTAAATAAAAAATATTATCTGCATAGGCAAATACAAGAGTTCCGATAGCTGCAACATTCATAAAACTAAACATTGAAAGACGTGGACCAAAACGATCTAGCAATACACCGACAGGTAATTGCATCAAAGCAGCGCCAAGGAATATTGCAGCGGGTAGACTAGATAATTGTCCTGGGGTTAAACCCAGATCCATACGTAAATCAGGAGCTATTAAGGCCGGTGCAGAACGTAAAAAATGCGCAAGTATAAATGCGGCGCTAAGTGCTGGTATCATTAAAATGATTGAACCAGCACGTTTACTGAATGTATTCATACAATAACCAATAGTCTCGTTATTTATGGCAAATTTATTTTGAAGAAAAAAGACAATTATATTTTTATAAAATCTTTTATGATCGACGCCAAATAATTATTGCGGTAGTTATCCCATCATCTAGTTTACCAGTAAAAATCATACGGTCGCCCATATAATCAATTGTTCTATCACGTTTAGTTCCCACCCAAATAGGGTTAGATCCAGTATCAATTTCATGGCTCACAACATTATCTTTTAACGTCCACTTACCAGAATATGTCATAAAATTATCAAATGCTGCGGCTTTTTCATGATCACTTGCGTTATCACTTAATGGCTTACGACCATTTTTTTCTGTCATGGCTACCATGTAACCGTCTGGTGTATAAATAATCCGGCCTTTTGGATTCTTACCCAAGGTAGGTGTTTTATTACCTTCGTCATCTTCAATATACGTTTCTTCTAATGTCCATACACCAATTATATTATCAGTCTTTATTTCCATTTAATGTTTCCATACAAAATTAGATTATTCAGCAGCATCACTAATATGACCTTTATCATTTAAGGTTAAGCCTGTCTTCGCTGCACCTTCAACTACATCCTTTGGTCTAGTTACTGCTTTGTTTTCATTACCTGATATTACTACCATTAAATATCCATAATCACTGCCGACATTAGTAAATCCGCGCATAACATTTGGTGGTACAGATATACAGTCCATAGGTCCAACTATTGCCTCTTCTCTTTTCTCACCCTCATTCCAAAAGACCGACCACTGTCCTGAAAAAGGAATAAAAACTTCTACTTCATCGTGATGAGTATGTAATGTAGAACCATTACCCGGTTCAGCTCCTACATAAGCTAAATTAAAGCCCATTGATTCCGTGATGGCAGGTTTAGTATTGACATCTTCAGAAACTCCCCGGCCTATTATACTATAAATATCACGCTTATAACCTTCCATACGTTGTGTAATCATCATCGTTTTATTAGGTATCTGATCCTCAAAATTAGCTACTCTTTTATTCATTACCTCTGAACTAACGCTAATAACATTTTCATCGCTCATTTTGAATCTCCTTTAAGTGAATCTATTTCAACTAAAAGCAAGGCTAATATTCATAATCTTTAATCAAATTATATAATAAATTTATACTTATTTCTTAATAGTTTCTTTCACCTCATTACTGAAATGAGCATCAATTGCTGCCTGAGAAGCCACACGATATGATTCGCTATATTCTTCACTATTTGTTTTCATATTTTTTAATGAACTCACTCTTTGAGAGTTACGATCTGTAAATTTTGGCATAGCGTATCGCGCAAATAATTCATATGATTTTTTGGTATTATCAAAATCAGCCCAATTAGTTGCGAGATGAAGAAAACAACCAAATCCTCCCGTTTTCTTCCAATATTTTTCTAAACAGTCAACCGCGTCATCAGGTGTACCCACAACCGCGAGACCATTTTCAACGGCCTCTTCAATACCACCTAGACCTAATAATCCTGTTTTAGGATTAACCGAAAAGCTATAATCTTCCCACTGCTTAAAACCGAACTGTATATTTGACCAAGCTCTTTCTCTAGTCTCTGCCAAATGCATAGGTACGACTAATCGTAATTGTGATGGATCCATACTTAGTCCGTTTTTTTCAGCTGTTTTACAAGCGATACGCCAGTTAACATCAAGTACATCGTAAGCAGCGAAAACACTAGCTGCTAAACATAACATTCCTAATCCATGCTCACCTGCTAATTTTGCACCTGTAGGCGTAACTGCACTAGCAACCGCAACTAGTGGATGGGGATGGGTGTAAGGTTTTAGATTTGTGTGGGCATTAATAAGTGTTATCCATTCAGACTCATAAGTGACGGTTTCTCCTGAAAACAAACGAAGAATTATACCTAGCGATTCAATCATACGTTCTCTTTGGGTAGATGCACTTATACCAAGCATACGGGCATCTGACTGAAGTTGCCCTGGACCTATACCAAGCATAGCTCTCCCACGAGTTTGATGATCCAATTGCAAAAAACGTTCTGCTACCATTAATGGATTATGATAGGGCAATGAAACAACTCCACTACCTAGCATTATTCTTTTTGTTCGTTCTGCCGCAGCAGCAATGAATATTTCTGGTGACGAGATAATTTCAAAACCACCCGAATGATGTTCACCAATCCACGCCTCGTGATAACCTAATTGCTCTAAAAACTCTACGAGTTCAAAGTCGCGTTGAATTGCTAGCGTTGGATCTTCTTCGTTAGGGTGATGAGGAGGTAAAAATGCCCCCATTTGGACCTGATTTCTTGAGAACATTTATACCCAATAGTCCTTTATATCTGATTAAATAATTAGCTGACTAAAAAATATGACATCACTAATTAAGCTTTATATAATAATTAAATTATTAAAATTGAATATTTACGTGTTTTTTGTACTAAATTTATTCAAAGTCCATATCCTGTTTATATCCTTGCCTTTCCCATTGTAGAAAATTTACCATCTCATAGGCGGCACCAGCATCTAAGGTTCTATTATGTTGATCTGCAATATATCTATTCACTGTCCTTTTTGTCCAAGCTAGTGCTAGAGGTGGTTTCTTTAAAAGTTTATCCACCAATCGATCTACCACTAAATCAATTTCTTCCATAGGAACGGCATAATTAATCATGTGCATTTCTGCTAATTCAGATGCAGTATATTCTTTACCTAGCATTAAATATTCTTTTGCCAATGGAGGAGACATGTATAAGGGAATTAATGATGCCGCTCCATCACCAGGAACTATAGCAAAGGGTGGACCATAAGGCGCTACATCCCCCATTGCCATATGCATATCGGCTATACGGGCATCCTCTCTAGCAACAATAATATCACATCCTAGCATTAGACTTTGTCCAAATCCAACTGCATCACCATTTACGCGGGCTATTACTGGCTTCTCCATCTCAGTTAGGGTCTGATGCGCCCTTATTATTCCATTAAAAACCTTCCATGAACCCTTAGGGTCATTATGACCACCTAGTGCAGCTGGTTCTTCGTAAACATCTGTTCTTGGTGCAACCATGAACTCTCCGTCTTTAGCGCCAGTAAGAATTACGACACGTACGTCTTGATTATCTCGTAGCTTTCCAAGTGCTACTCCTATCTCCCAGTGAAAATCTAACGTTCTACCAGCCTCAATACCTTCTGTCAGATTAATCATATGTATGATTGCAATTGGACCACGAATCTCGATCCTCAAAGTACCAAAATCATCACTCATATTAATTATCTCCTATCTGTGAATAATAAAAATAATATTTCCTTATGCGTTAAATCAAAAATGAAAAGTTAGTCTAAACTTGCTATTTTTAATGATTTTTCACGAGATAAACCAAGAACTTCAGCCGAAATTAGGAGTTGATTCCAGCTTTCAGAATCCAAACTTATGCCATTTTTAGTTCTAGACTGATTTGAAATTCTTTCGGGTTCACCTGGTATTAAAACTGGGGAATCAGGGTTTACCGGAGGTGACATTTTTACAAATTGAGACATTTCATAAATTTCATCATTTATCCAATCAAGATCACCTAACCTTGAAGGGTCAATAACTATCACTGTCATAGTATTAATAATTCCTTCTAGTCGTTTGTTCTTTGGTTGTATTGTTCCGCCTCCAGACAAAACACCTGATAATAATTCAGCCATAAAAGCCAAACCGTAACCCTTATGCTCTGCAAAAGGAAGTAAGGCTCCTTTAGGATCCTTAAACATGACACCTGGATCTCGAGTTGGGTTACCATTTTTATCAATTACAATACCTTCTTGCATTAACTCCCCGGCATTATGTGCAACACGTAATTTGCCCATTGCCACCTTACTAGTTGCCATATCGAGTATAATTGGCTTTGATTTTTCTTTGGTAGGTATTGCAATACAAACCGGATTAGTACCGAAACGAGAATCTGACCCACGATGTGGAGCTACAATAGTAAAATGATCAGTTACGTTTACAAAATGTAATGAAATAAATCCTGCCTCAGTAGCCATTTTTCCATATGCACCAACCCGGCCTATATGATGCGAATTTTTAAGTGTCATAACCACAACGCCAGTCTTATTACATCTCTCTAGAGCAAATCCCATCGCCTCAGTAGCCACTCGTTGTCCGTACCCTTTTCCTCCATCAAACTGCAAAAATGAACCATTGTCTGAAACATTTTTAACGCACGTATTTGGCAATAATAATTTCTTTTGTAAATTAGCTATATACGTAGGTAGAATTCCAACACCATGGCTATCATGGCCTGTTAAGTTTGCTTCTATTAAATGATCAGATACAATCCTACACTCATCAGTTTCACTTCCCCCTAGTCGAATAATTTCATGAACTAAATCTCGTAATCGTCCAGCACCAATGATAATTCCATTATCCATAATCAAAAACCTATTTTATTTTCAAAATATATTGGTTAATAATAATATAGACTAATCATTAAACTACTGGAGACCGACCGCCGTCTACATTTATAGCACAGCCAGTAATATAAGAAGCCGCATCAGAAACTAAGAAACACGCCATATTTGCAAATTCTTCGGCTTCTCCGATTCGTCCCATAGGTAGCTGCTCTTCAATTGGAGAAATGTATTCGTTAAATGATTTTTCAGGTGCAGATCTTTTATGACGACGTTCATGTTGTCCAGAACGAATTAAACCTACTAAAAGAGCATTAACTAAAATATTATTAGGAGCACCTTCACCAGCCAGCACCTTAGTTAATGCCATTCCTGCTGCTCGAGATACAGAAGTGGGTGCACTCCCTGCCCCGGGCGACTTACCACTAATAGCCAGTACATTTATTATTCTACCCCATTTCTGCTCAACCATACTCGGAAATGCTAAACGTGAAAAACGTATTGCTGCATATAGTTTTAAATCTAAGTCCGCCTGCCACATCTCGTCAGTAGTTTCCAGGAATGGTCCTGTGGCGTGTGCACCGGCATTATTAACCAAAATATCTACTTGGCCTAATAAAAGAGAGTTAGCCTTCCATACTTCTTGGATTTGATTTACATCAGTAACGTCACAACAGAAAGCTTCTACGCGCACCTGGGTTCCTTTAACAGAACTAGTAATCTCTTCTTTTGCATTTTTTAATTTATTAGGATCACGCGCCAGCAGTGCCACATTCGCACCGGCTTGAGAAAATTTATGGGCCATTGCAAGTCCAAGGCCTTCACTTCCGCCAGTAATTAAAGCCGTTTTTCCATCTAAACGAATATCCATAAAGTTCTCCTAAGGTTTTAATAATATAAAAAAAATAATACTATGCTATTAACGTTGTTTTGACATCCTTACATTTATGCATAAATGTCATATTAGATTAAATAAAAGGATAAAGTTTTATGGCGAAGACAAATCATTTTCACACATCACATTGGGGAACTTTTACTGCTGAAGTAGAAGATGGTCGTCTTACTGGTGTCAAGCCTTTCTCCAAAGATACAGATCCTTCTCCAATTATGTATTCAATGATCGATGCCGTTTATGACGAGAGTCGCGTCCTAAGACCTATGATTCGTAAAGGTTGGTTAGACAGAAAATCTATTAATCATCGACAGACAAGAGGAGCAGACCCATTTATATCCGTTCCATGGGATGAAGCCTTGGATATAGTGGCAAACGAAATAGAACGCGTTCGCACTGATCACGGAAATAGCTCAATATTTGGCGGGTCTTATGGATGGTCAAGTGCCGGTCGATTTCACCATGCAAAAACTCAATTACAGCGATTTTTAGCTACCGTAGGAGGTTTCACGGGACAAGTTCATACTTATTCTATCGCAGCTGGCTATGCAATTCTGCCCTATATTCTTGGTAGTGCTCAAGCGGCCATGGCCGAAGCAACAACTTGGGATTCAATAGTTGATAATTCTCAATTATTCATCGCATTTGGTGGCATACCAATGAAAAACACACAAGTAACTTCTGGCGGGCCTGGTCAACACGTTGCATCTGACTATTTAAAAAAAGCGATTAAATCTGGTGTTAAATTTGTAAATATATCTCCTATACGGGATGATACAGCTGATTTTCTTAATGCTGAATGGTTATCGATACGGCCAAATACAGACGTAGCTTTAATGCTCTCATTAGCACACACTTTATATGATGAAGGCCTTGCTGATGAAGTTTTCCTAGACAAATATTGTGTTGGTTATGAGAGATTTAAAAAATATTTAAATGGTGAGGACGACGGGCAAATAAAAAATGCAGATTGGGCCTCTAGCATATGCGAAATTAATTCATTAACAATAAAAACCCTAGCTCGCGAAATGGCATCGAGACGTACAATAATTAATACAAATTGGTCACTACAACGTGGGGACCATGGCGAGCAACCATTCTGGATGACTGTGGTATTAGCTGCTATGCTCGGTCAAATTGGTCTACCAGGAGGCGGATTCGGATTTGGTTATGGAAGTATGGGTAATATAGGTAATCCTAGACAACCCATACCTACGCCAATGCTTTCAGCAGGTACAAATCCTTGCGACAGTTGGATTCCGGTCGCGAGAATATCAGATATGCTTCTTAATCCTGGTAGTGAGTATGATTTTGACGGAAAGAAAAGAAATTATCCAGATATAAAACTTATATATTGGTGTGGTGGAAATCCTTTTCATCACCACCAAGACCTAAATCGTCTCGTAGAGGCTTGGCGCCAACCAGAAACTATAATTGTAAATGAACCATGGTGGACAGCTACTGCTAAATTTTCTGATATAGTTTTACCATCTACAACAACCTTAGAACGCAACGATATAGGCGCTACATCCCGCGATAGATTTATTCTAGCAATGGAACAGACCATTGATCCATTGGGGGAAGCAAAGAATGATTATGATATATTCCGTGAATTAGCTAAACGTATGGGAACAGAGCCTGATTTTACTGAAGGACGTACCGAAGACGATTGGCTAAGACATATATATAATCGTTCACGCCAACACGCCGCTGAGCATGACCTAACTATGCCATCATTTGAGAGTTTCTGGAAGGAAGGTCATATAGAAATACCAAAACCTCAAGAACCACATGTAATATTATCAGACTATAGAGCTGATCCAAATCTTTTTCCCTTACCAACGGAGTCAGGAAAAATAGAAATATTCTCTGAGTTAATAGATAGTTATGGCTATGAAGACTGTATTGGTCACCCCGTCTGGCTTGAACCTGTAGAGTGGTTGGGAGGAAAAAAGACCAAAGATTATCCTCTGCACATGATTTCTAATCAGCCTAAGACACGTTTACATGGACAAATGGATAATGGAAAAATTAGCCGTGAAAGTAAAATAAATCAGCGAGAGCCTGTATGGATACATCCAGATGATGCAAGAGAACGTAATTTATCCTCCGGAGATATTGTACGATTATTTAATTTACGTGGGGAAATACTCGCTGGTATTGTAGTGACTAACGAGGTTAGGAAGGGCGTTGTACAATTATCCACAGGTGCCTGGTATGACCCAGAGAATCCAAATACAAAAAATAGTTTAGATAAACATGGTAATCCAAACGTATTAACAATAGATAAAGGAACATCGCGACTCGGTCAGGGTCCCAGTGCTCATAGCACGCTAATACAAATAGAAAAATTTAATGGACCGTTACCACCCCTAACTGCATTCAAACCACCGGTTATTCTGCAGAAATAGACATTGAGTGCTATTTTATAATTAAATGGTAATCTTCATTATACATATGATAAGTTTTTAATAATTTATCATGATTTATTAAAAAATTTATCATAGAGCTCGGGTCTTTGCCACTGATCAAGAACTCCTGCCTTAGCTCCATTACTATTTGCTGATAGCACCTCATCATTTTGTGACCTCAAATCACGTATTCTTGAAAGATCAACATCTACAACTGACATTCCAGCCACTGTACTTTCAAATAGTATTTCTTCAGGCGATGCAACCATTGCTAAACCTGTTTCTGATTCAGAAAATAAATTTTGTGTAGTTATAGTAATTGCTAGATTTTCAATCGACCTAGACCAAATTAAATTTCTCCAAGTATCCCAAAGCTTTAATTTATCAACACCACCTGGTAAGAAAATAATCTCTGCCCCTCGTAATGCCAATGCTCTTGATACCTCCGGAACGTAAACCTCGCTGCACATGGCTAGACCAACTTTACCATGTTCAGTATCAAAAACTGGAAACTCATTACCTGGTACGTATTGAAACTCCCAGTACCCTCCACCAGTATAAATCCAAGGCCCTGGAGGATGCGTTCTTTTATACTCACCTGGTTTTCGTCCATCTGGGTAAGCGAGTACCAATAAATTGTGGGCTGTATTATCAACTTCACTTATTGGTTGAAGGGTTCCAAACTGAACATATATATTATATTTAGAGGCTGCTTCAGCAATTTCTTCAATTGGATTATAAGTAGCTGGCATACGCCAAGGTCCAGGATATGATTCAGGAAATGTAATAAATTCTGCACCTTGATCCGACGCTTGTTTTATATATTCAATAGCTTCAATAATATTTTTTTTATCATCGGGTGGCTTGTGCGCTATAGGCTGAACAACAGCAACTTTAAAGGTCATAATATTTTCCTTTATAAAAAAAAATAATTCAATTAAAGCAGTTGGAGTTCAAGCAGCGTATTGGCTAATTGAGCATCAGCATGTTTGTCTACTAACTTACAAGACTTTTCAATATCATAAGAAAGGGCTGCTTCAAGCATTTGAGAATGGTCATCATGAGCCCTTCTTTCTTCTTGATGATTAAGAATTAATGAACGTCTATACCTAGTTGCTTGATCATAAATAATTTTTCTAAAATTCAATATCCATTCTGATTTACATCGAGAGACTAATGCGTCATGAAACTGATCGTTAGCCTCTTCCCATGTGTCAACGGTTTCTCCATAGTTTTTAGATAATTCATAATGCTGTCTATCAAGGTTTTCATAGGCTTTAATAAGATCTTTTTCCCAATTAAGATCGCCATTTTTTAAAGATTCTTTTAATGCGGCATGTTCTAGTAATTTTCTTGTGCTAGTTATATCACGTATATCTTTTTCAGATATGGAAGCTACACGAAAACCTTTTTGACCTTCAGACGTTACAAGCCCATAAGAAACAAGTCTTGAAAGAGCCTCACGTAAAGGACTCGCTCCAATATCATACTTATTACGCAAGTCTTCTACACGGAGTTTACTTCCTGCAACATGTACACCTCTCAAAATATCTTCTCTAATTCTTCTTATAGCAATATCTACCAGTGTCGACACTACTGTTTCATTAGCCATTTCTAAGCCTAGTTAATTAAGAACTTTAAATGTATAAATTATTAATTAATTTTCCATTATAACTATATAAACCAAAAAAAAAGTGCCCCAACCAATGGGGCACCTAAAACCAGTATATTTATAAATATATTAGTTTTAAATAACTACTTTAAATTAGAATGCCCAGATATTCTGAATGATTACTGAAGTTCCTTCATTATCATCACCGGATACTCCACCACGGTTTTCTGCTTCACTGAAGGTTATACCCGCTGCGAGTGTCCAACCTGGAGCTACTTCTGTATCCATATCAACACTAATTGCTGTATTTGTTGAATCTGGTGCACCGTCAGCATTTCCTACTGCAGATGAGTAAACACCAAGTGATATATTATAGGCACCCATGTTATAACCAATACCCGCTGACATCCAGCTACCAGCATCAGCTCCTGCTGCTGCCTGTGCATTTGTTAGCCCGGTATCATAATTACTGGCATAACCAGCTGCAATTGTAATATTGCCGAATGAAGCCGATGCACCTATACCCATTCCTTGTCCTGAGGCATTAGTTGCATCTTCGTTATCACCACTCTCATACACCCATGATGCTGATATTGAGGCTCCATTAACTTCCGCTGAGTACATAACTCCAGCACTGAGTACGTTTTCAAAACTTCCGTTATTATCTTTCTCACCAAAACTGGAACCTGCTGCACCTGAGTCAGGAGTAAATGATGCACCAATTTGAAAACCATTCAAGCTTGGGCTGTAATAGCTTATTTTGGTTGCGTTACCTGAGACAGGATCTGTACCGCCTCCGATCCAGCTACCGCCAAAATCGAATACATCTGCATGTTCACCATCAAATCCGCCACGGCCTGCGAGAGCGCTTGCACCACTTATTTTAAACTCATCAGCTGCACTTCCGATATCTCCAAGGTGCATTGTGCCAAAATCATCACTTCCTATGTCAATCCAAAGCTTGTCACCATTTTGGGTATCAGACACATTAGCAAGAAGCACAAGATTAACTCCATATGTGAACCCATTATCCGAAGAGCCGCTCGCCGTTATGGCCAGCTCGCCTGCATCAGTTGTGAGTCCAGAACTCGAATTAGTGTCTTCATCCTGGCTAGCTATATATGCGCTAAAACGCACTTCACCCGCAAGATCAAGTGACATATTTTTGCCGGTTCCTACAGAACCAGCCATGGCTGGTGAGAATGCCATAACAGCCACAAGAGCTGTACCACCTAGCAATGCCGCACGATTCATTAGTTATACTCCTT
>JAQWSA010000104.1 GCA_029243445.1 Alphaproteobacteria bacterium | reverse complement strand
CAATGGCACAATTATTTGGTCCAGTGCCTGGCGGACTTGGTATATCAGTAGTATTAGTTGGAGCTTTACTCGCGGCAACCACAGGAATTCTTGGCGCTACAGTAGTAGCTATGGGCTTAATTTCATTACCGGCAATGCTACGAAACAATTACTCAAAGTCTTTGGCATCTGGTACTATTGCAGCAGCTGGTACACTTGGGCAAATTATCCCCCCCTCTATTGTATTAATTATACTCGCCGACCAACTATCCAATGCAACAGATCAAGCTGCTACCCTAAGATGGATAGAGTATAAAAATGCTACTGGGAATACCCTACTACCTAATGAGTTTGGAATAACTTCGACAAGTGCTGGAGATATGTTTTTAGGAGCTCTTTTACCAGGAATTGTGCTTGTAGGCCTTTACGTTATTTACATACTCATTACGGCATTAATACGGCCCAAAATGGCCCCACCTATACCGTCAAATGAGAAATTTAATATACGTTTTGGTATCAAAGTAGTACTGGCCTTAGTTCCGCCTCTTACATTGATTTTAGCAGTTCTTGGTTCAATAATTATGGGAGTTGCTACAGTAAACCAGGCTGGCGCTATTGGTGCTATTGGGGCAATGATAATGGCTGGATATCGTTTGATGGAAGGCAAACGAAGGGCATTCACGCCTGCAATAATTGCTCTATTGTCAATTGCTGCTATCTTGATTTTGCTAGACCAATTTGATCTTAATATTAAAAATATTAGCAATCGTAGAGATTTGATAGGCGTATCATTGGCAATACTAGCTGTTAGTGGGCTACTTATTTCCGTGGCCTGGAGCATATGGCGTACTATAAAAATTAATGACACCCTCTTGGGAGTAATGATAGAAACCGCAAAAACAACATCAATGGTTTTTATAATACTCCTCGGTGCAGCGATGTTAACGGCCGCATTTCGTAGTTTTGGAGGCGAGGAATTAGTTAAAGAATTCCTTACCAGCTTACCCGGAGGTTTCTGGGCTCAATTCATTGTTGTAATGGCAGTTATATTTTTTCTTGGTTTCTTTTTAGATTTTATTGAAATAGCTGTGGTGGTTGTTCCTATCGTCGCCCCTATTCTTCTATCTGACCCTGCAGCTAATATTACGGCAGTTTGGTTAGGAGTAATGATTGGGGTAAACATGCAAACCTCTTTCCTAACTCCTCCCTTTGGCTTTGCACTCTTCTACTTAAGAGGTGTTGCCTCAATTGAAGTAAAAACAACCGATATATATAGAGGTGTTGTTGCATTCATACTCCTCCAGTTAGTGGGTTTAGGTATTGTGGGTATATTTCCAAGCTTAGTTAACTTTTTACCAAACCAAGCCTTTTTAAACTCTGATACAGCTCCTCCTCCCAAAAACAGAAGACTACAAATATGTATGGAAGAGTATTTATATGAATGGTATCAAGAAAATAGTATTTTTCTAAAATCTGAAATACAAACCGCTAAAACTATAGATATTAGTTACTTACCTGAGAAACGACGAAACGAACTTAATAAAAGCTTTTTGTATGCTGAAAACACATTCAGCTTATTTGAAAATATATTTATCGCGCAAGAACATGTTACAAATGCAACTCCCGAATACAGACCAATACATAAATTAGCTCGCAAACAAGAAAAAATAATAAGAAGCATAGATAAAGAGATAGAAAAGCTCAATGATGAGATTCGTAGGTTTAAACGAGAAGATTTACCTTCTCTATCTAGAATAAAAGAATTTAAAGAAATAATCCAAGAATTAAAATTAAGAAAGGAGGAAGAAAAAGCAAAAATACCTAAAAATTGGAAGGTAATTAGAGACGAATTCGTAAGTCATTTAAATCATGAAAAGCAAGCCAGAAGAATATATAGACAGAATGTAGATAAGGCATATGAACCCGTTAAAAAATATCTTTTACTAGCAAGGTCTGGTGAGTCATTAGGTCAGGTTCGTGATGATATGATTCATATTCGTAACTTAGTAAGAAATGGTTCAGTAAAAGAAATTAAAGCAACTATTAAAACTACTCGAATAAAACTTACTAAATCAGCTCCGGATACAAACTCAATAAGTAGATTGCTAACAAAAGCTTCCAGGGTTCTAAAAGCAAATAATAAAAGTCGGCAAAAATCAATTAAGTATATAGATGAAGCAGTTAATCTATACTTAAGTGAACTAAAATGGCGATCAAAAGCTTCTTTAGAACTATATGATGATTTGAACTTATATAATAAAGCAATTAAAAACTCTATAGGATTGAGATTACAAGATCGTTTGCCATCAGTCGTAGCTAACAGCATAGCAATTTGTCGCTCAACACATCGCGATATTTCACTAAATTTTTAAATACATAGAGTCTAAAGTCTAATGGACTTAGTAAATTATTTAAACCTACCTAACAAACGCCAAACATAAGGGAAAATAATAGCTGCCAGAGCTAACTTGAGAATATCTCCGATTATAAATGGCAATAGACCCTTTTCAAGTGCAGCGCTAATAGCTGAACTAGCGCCAATAGCAGACATATATTGGCTACCTGGTCCATCGAAGAACATTGTTAACCATATTAACCCAGGAATATATATAGCTAGATTACCTAGTAACATTGCTAACCCAGTAAATAGAACGTTCCTGTCCCATTTTTTTTCCGCAAGATATCCGGTTATAGCTGCCGCAAATACAAATCCAACTAAATAGCCACTAGTAGGCCCAACTAAACCTGATTTTCCTCCAGCAAAAACCGGTAACCCAAGATGTCCCTCTAACAAGTACAATAAAAGAGTTAGGGCACCCAAACGTAAACCGAATACCATTCCGATAACTAAGACACCAAAAGTTTGTCCGGTTATAGGTACAGGCCAAAGAGGTACCTGAACTTGCGCTAATAGCGCCACAAACAAACTTCCTAGTACCGCTAATAGTAGGGTACGTAGAAGACGATGGGGTATAGAAATATTATTTTCTGGCCACACGACAGAAAGTAAAGTTGGTTGAATTTCCGCAATTCTAGGCATTTTTTAAGTCCTTTTAAATCTAAAACTCTATCTAATAATTTAGATAATAATTATTAGATAGATAGTTTGTATATATATTCTATAATTTATTTGTTCTAGGAAAACCAATTGGAGGCAAGCGTCCAGCTTGTGCTCTTTTACCTTCCCATTTAACTATTTCTTCTTTTTCAAATTTACGTTTTCTCGACCCAGTTCTGACAGTTAGACCATTTTGTATTGTAAATATTTTCGCTGAACTTAAGCCACCTTTCGCGTAACTTTGTAATTTGATACCCCGACCCCGGGTCATTACAGGCAAATCAGATGCAGAAAATATAAGTAACTTTCTATTATCACCAATTACAGCAATACTATCACCTTCACATTCAATACATATTTTCGCCTCTACTTTACCACTTACATTTAATACTTGTTTCCCCGATCGCGTTTGCGCGATAATATCATTTTCTGGAACTACAAATCCTCGACCATCACTTGACGCAATAAATAGGTTCTTATCTTTACGATGAACTAATAAAGCTATTACATTGTTATCATTGCCTAAATCAATCATTAAGCTAAGTGGTTCACCGTGTCCTCGGCCACCCGGCAGTTTATCAACTCCAATAGTATAAAACCTTCCATTAGAAGCAAAGACTAGTAACTTATCAGTAGTTTCTGCATATATAACAAGATGCCCACAATCTCCTTCTTTATATTTCAAAGATTCCTGGTCTACATTATGTCCTTTAATACTCCGTATCCAATTCTTTTGTGAACAAACAATCGTTACTTGCTCACGTTCAATTGTTGCTTCTAGAGGAATATGAATTATATTTTGGGGTACACTTACTAATGTTCTTCTAATACCATTTACTGACTTATATCCGTGTTTTTTCTTTATTTCAGTAATTTCTGAACTCAGATAATCTACCCTAGTTTTAGGATCATTTAATATTAGTTTTAGTTGTTTCTGTTCTAGTTTAAGTGATTCAATTTCTTTTTTTATGGCTATTTCTTCAAGTCGGCGTAATGAACGCAAACGCATATTTAATATTGCATCAGCTTGAATATCATTTAATTTCCAACGTGTTTTCATCTCTAATTTAGGATTATCCTCCTCACGAATAATTAGTATCACCTCATCTAAATGAAGATAAACAATTAGGTAACCCTCAAGAACTTTAAGACGTTCAACAATTTTAGCTAATTTAAAATTAGTTCGCCTAACTAACACATCAAGTCTGTGATCAATATATGCTTGGAGCACCTCTCTCAAAGACATAACTCGAGGTGTCTGATTAGAATCAATTACGTTCATATTCATATTAAAACGTGTTTCTAGATCGGTTAAACGAAACAGACTTTCCATCAGTACTTCAGGATTCACATTTCTATTTTTTGGTTCTAATACTAAACGAATATCTTCTGCCGACTCATCACGAACATCTCCTAAGAAAACTAGTTTACGGTTATTAATTAGATCTGCTATTCGCTCAGTTAATCGTGATTTTTGAACTAGATAAGGAATCTCGCTTACTATGATTTGATACTGTCCTCTGCCTAGGTCTTCAACTTCCCATTTAGCTCGTACACGAAAATTTCCTCTCCCTGTTTGATATGTATCAATAATACTTTCTCTATCTTCAATTAAGATACCACCAGTAGGAAAATCAGGTCCCGGCATAAAGCTAATTAGTTTTTCTATCGATGCTTTCGGTGTCTTCAAAAGATACAAAAGGGAATCGCATATCTCACTTAAATTATGAGGAGGAATACTTGACGCCATGCCAACAGCAATTCCACTAGCACCATTAGCTAATAGATTTGGAAAATTTGCAGGAAGAACTATAGGTTCGGTCCCGTCTCCATCATAGGTGTCTCGAAAATCAACGGCATCATCTTCTATACCATCTAACAGAGCAACAGCAATTTCAGTTAATCGAGATTCAGTATAACGCATAGCAGCAGCATTATCACCATCTATGTTCCCAAAATTACCCTGACCATCAATTAATGGATACCTTACAGCAAAATGCTGAGCTAATCTAACAAGAGCGTCGTATATGGCTTGGTCACCATGTGGATGAAATTTACCCATAACATCGCCAACGACTCTAGCACACTTTTTATAGCCTTGCTCAGGATCTAATCTCAATTGCATCATTGCATATAATAATCTTCGATGAACGGGCTTAAGCCCATCGCGCACATCAGGAAGAGATCTAGACATGATAGTTGATACTGCATAACTAAGATATCTTTCGCTGAGAGCATCCTTGAAAGGTTCCTCGCGAATAGATCCAGAAATATTATTATTAGACATATATAACCCCTCCAACCGCAATATATAGTGGATAGATAACCTTTTAAATCAATTTATAGTTATTTGTCACATATCAAATTAGTCTTAAGGCCATTATCTATAAAATAGATTAGACGTTCTCTTGCTGCCGGTGCTTTACGGTTAAGCTGATTAAACACATGCTGAGTTAAAAAATAACCGGTTAGACTCAAACCGTCTTTAATATCAGATATTAATATATTTGAATTATCAGTATGACTATCAAGAAGAAAAGCAGGTAATGACAATAACTTAGAATGGTATTCTAATCCGGCATCTTGAGAAACTGCTCGTCCGGATTTTGGACTAACATAGGTTAAATTAGTTTTTACACCAGTTGCCGCACAAGTTAATAAATCTAAACCAAAACCAATCTCTTTTAGCAACCCAAGTTCCCAGTGAACATAAACGACTGGCCA
>JAQWSA010000103.1 GCA_029243445.1 Alphaproteobacteria bacterium | reverse complement strand
AAAAGTTTCTCCTTCTGATGTACGTTGGATCTCCCAGCAGTACTGGATAAAACAAATAGATTTAGCAGAAACGAAGCTAAAATAGACTAGACCTTAAGAAATGTAGCAAAGCTATATTTTAAGAAATCCAAGATTCAATTTTAGTATATACCTCTTCTACTTCTGGTCCGTTTATGCCTGGCATATCTTTTTTAACTGTCAGTCCATTTGTAGATTGTAAATACGCGAGGTGGCGGTAACCGTCCGGAAACATATTTAGTAAATTTGTATCTAGAGAAATTGATTTTGTATTATCTACGGGATCTAATCGGTCTTTTTCATAAATGCCTTTGCGCCATACAAGTCCCCACTTATTGTTTCGTTTCTCAAACAGATCACAAAACCGGATTGTACATATAACATCACATAATACATCGTGTATTATTGCTCTCTGACCTATAGTAGCTCTTGTTTGTGCGGCGGCACGGTTTTTATTTATATCTATCGAACTTCCTCCCATAATGTGTTGTACTGCTACACCACTTTGGTGTGATCTTTTCGCTTGATCAATAAATTCATCTATTGGTCCTTGAAACATAGTTGCTGACATATATCCATCGTCGTGCCACAAAGATCTAAATTTCTTCCAGTTGCCTGTATCTCTCCATATAGCCCAGTTATTTATAATTTCATTGATTATTTGTCGCTCTAAAAGCTCGTTAGGCATACTTGTTATCCTCTTTTATAATTGAGAGCTAATAATTAGCCATTAATGAAAAGTGTATTGATCTAGTAGTTATTAATCTTATGATTATTTAGATAAATAAATAAAAACTATAAATTAATCCAATAATATTATTTGAGAGTTATAAAATGACAAACTTGCATACTAATCCGCTCTCCCTATTTGATGTATCCAATAAATCAGCATTGATAATTGGCGCTACAGGGACTTTTGGCCGTGCTGCTTCCCATGCTCTTGCTGCTGCAGGCTGTAAGTTGACAATTGCAGATCAAAATGTTGAAGGTTTAGAAAAATTAGCTAAAGAACTAGAAATAAAAGGTTTGAATCCAAATATTGTAGATAAATGGCCGGACACAGAAACCAATGCAAAAATAATTATAGAAACAGCAGCCTCAGTTACCAATTCATTGGACCTTATGTTTATCGCGTTAGGTACAAATGATGTGGGTTATATTGAGGATCAAAAATACGATGATTGGAGAAAAGTAATGATGGCCAACCTTGATTTATACTGGTTGGCTTGTCAGGCGGCTGGCCGCCAGTTTGCTAAGCAGAAAAAAAGTTCTAATAGAAATAAAGTTGTAGTTGTTTCATCTACTCGAGGACGTCACGGCTTACCAAATGGTTATACAGGATATTGTGCTTCTAAATCTGGACTTGATGGAATGGTTAAAGCCCTAGCTTGTGAATGGGGCTCTAAGAATAGCAATATAAATGCCATTGGGCCAACTGTATTTAGATCACCCCTTGCTGAGTGGATGTTTTCTGAGGAAGAGCCTGGTAAATCAACAAGAGATAAGATGTTAGAAAGAGTGCCTTTGGGAAGACTTAGCCATACTGACGATTTAATTGGGGGTTTAATATACTTACTATCTCCTGCGTCTGAATACGTTACTGGCCAAACACTATATATAGATGGCGGCTATACTGCTGAATAGGTTATGGTGAAGTAACTAACTAATTATTAATTGAGTAAATTGATAGTAAGGTATCTATAATTACTTCAGGTTATAT
Organism: Alphaproteobacteria bacterium; assembly: GCA_029243445.1. Next base: position 4,001 of record JAQWSA010000103.1, on the reverse strand, counting down.
TTCTTAATAGGAACAGAATTTAAATGCTAATTCATTTAATAGAATTATATAAAGTTAAATGACTGAAGTACGCAATGGTCCTGGTACAGCCTTAGGAAATTTACGCGGGACAGGTTGGATGCTTCTTACTGGGGTTTTCTTTGTAGGAGTGACTGGTCTGGTACGATATTTGGGTACAGATATGAACCCTGTCCAGACTGCTTTCATAAGATATTTGTTTGGTTTTATTCTTATGGTTCCCGTTTTATTGCGCCTTGAGAAATTAAAACCTTCTTCAAAAACTCTGGGTCTGCATGTGTCTCGTGGTTTGCTTCATGCAGTTGGTGTATCCTTATGGTTTTTTGCGATGGCAAGAATACCGATAGCAGAAGTAACTGCTTTAGGCTTTTTATCACCTATATTCACTACTATAGGGGCGGCTTTATTTTTAGGAGAAAAATTACGTATTCGGCGTATTGGAGCCGTTTTGATTGGATTTGGAGGAACTTTAGTTATTCTTAGGCCTGGTTTTGAGGCTATTAGTATTGGATCACTAGCCCAGGTTGCTGCGGCTCCGGTATTTGCAGGGTCATTCTTAATTGCGAAAAAGCTTACCCAATCTGAATCCACTACTTCCATTGTAGCTTATTTATCAATTATAGTTACAGTAGTTCTTTTGCCACCAGCATTATTATCCTGGAGAACCCCAACTCTTACTGAGTGGACCTTACTGTTTTTTGTAGCAGCACTTGCCACTGCGGGACATTTAACAATGGTGAAAGCTTTTGAAAGTGCAGAAATTACTGTTACACAGCCAGCACAGTTTCTACAGTTAGTGTGGGCAACATTACTAGGTTTATTAGTATTTGGTGAACAACCTATTATATGGACTTGGGTCGGGGGCGCCATTATAGTTGCCAGTGCTACTTATATAGCTCACAGGGAAAGTCGTAATAATTTTTAGTTATTGATATAATCAATTCCATACCGAATTCCATATTACGGCCATACTAGAATTTGCTAGTCACTTTTGGTTACATGAAAAGATAAGGGGAGATATATGCAAAAGCTCGATGTTACGGTTGAGAACTTGGAGGATGGAGGACTTATTCCAGCTGAATTTGCATTTGGGGTTCCGGCTGAAGATGAATTATTTACTTTTGGTCCAAATATAAGTCCTGAAATTAAATGGACTCCCGGACCTGAAGGTACGAAATCCTATTGCGTAATAATGCGTGATGCATCCGTACCTACAGTTTTTGACAATGCTAACCAAATAGGAAAAACTATTTCGGAAAATCTAGCTAGAATGGATTTTTACCATTGGATATTAGTCGACATTCCTAAAGAAATAACTTGTATACCCAGGGGATCAGAATCCACATCTGTAGTAGCTAAAGGCAAACCAGTTGGTGCAGTTTCATATGGCATCCGTGGAGCTAACGATTTTGGTATGTTTATGGCCTCTAATGAAGAAATGTCTGGAAACTATGGCGGTTATGATGGGCCGGCTCCTCCATGGAATGATGAAATCAAACACGAGTATTATTTTACGGTATATGCGCTTGATAAAGAAAGTGTGGGGCTAAGTGGAGTATTTGGAGGAAAAGAGGTTCTTACGGCTATAGAAAAACATATCATCGCACAGGGCAGTGTTATGGGTTTGTATACACTTACTCCAAATCTAATGTAGTTCTATTAATTCTTTAATTTAGGCGCGTATCACTATAGCTAATTAAATTAGTCTTATATTCGCTGCGTTGTAGAGAGCCATGGGCTACTAATATTACACGTGAAGAAAATACTAATTTATCGCGTATTCTTTTTTCGATATTTAATGCTAATTCCACGTTATTGGCTATTATTTGTTTTTCTGCTAGTTCAACTTTTATTGATATCGGAGGACTTTGTTTGACACCCATTTGTTCTAGTTTTAGTAGAATTATTCCACTCACCACTGGCTGAAACTCGCTAACCACTTCTCGTATAGCACTAGGAAATACATTTACTCCTCGAACTATAATCATATCATCAGTTCGACCTACGCACTTTACTCTACTTCCAGTTCGACCGCTTTTTACTGAACCTGTTTTGATTATAACATGATCACGACTTCGAAAACGCAAAAGTGGCGCAGCTTCGTGCTGTAAATGCGTGTAAACAAGTTCACCAGTAGCTCCATCTTCCATTTTGATCGTTTTACCATCGTTTGGGTTAATGAGTTCTACATAAACAAAATCTTGAGCACAAAAATGCATTCCCTCTTGTTCAGATGACTCACCCCACATTGAAATCGAAATATCTCCAACTCCCATTACCTCATAAACTTTTGAGTTAAATGCTGTTTGAAGCTTAGAACGTACGGCTGGTTCACTTGCTCCGGGCTCACCTCCACATACCAACGTCTCTAGTCCACATTTAGCCGGATCAATACCCAATGAACGTGCTGTCTCAGCAATATATAATAAAAATGATGGAGTACCTGGCATGGCATTTGGTTTAAACCTTTGTAAGGATCTAATGAGTCTTTCGGTGTTGCCAGTGCCTATAGGTATAAGGTTTACGCCTAAGTTTTGTAGAGATTCGCCTACAGCACCAGCAACAAATGGACCTGAATTATAAGTCGTTAAAACGCGGTGATGCGGCCTTATACCGGCAGCCGTGTATGCGCGTTTAGAAGTTAATATCCAACATGCTAAATCGTTCCTGGTAAGAGGTATGTACATAGGTGTGCCTGATGTTCCGCTAGTAGAATAAATTCTAGCTATATTTTCAATAGGCGCGGCCCAATGTGAAGCAGATACCATTGCTTCAGATTGGCTTTTTCTAAGTTCGTCTTTAGTAGTAAAAGGTAGCCCCTCCAGATTGTCTAATCCTCCAACTGATTTAGCAGTTTTGAATCCTGATTTTCTTAATTTATTTTGATAGAACTGTGAGTGCTCAAATAGATAAGTTATTTGTTTGCGAAATAAATTTTCGTCAACTAACTTCTGATCAGTCAGTTTTCTTGTTTCTACTTTTAGATCGTAAATTTCTGACTTCAAGTTATTCGCCATCATACTCAATCGGTTTGGAGCCATAATGTGACATGAGAAAACCAATTGGTCGATTTTGCTCTTCATTTAGGTGCCCAATTAGTCCTAGAGTCCTAGCGAGAATAGGTATTCCTCTGACGGCCCCTTTGGGTACTTCTAGATCGAGCAATATTGCAGCCATTGGTCCTGTTAAGTTCATAGGTAGTGGTTTACCCCACACTTCTTCAACTACATAAGGAAATTCTTTTAAAAGAGAAACATACAAACCACTAGCTTTACGTTCATCTGCTAATTGTAAGACCCTTTCTGCTCTTGGGTCGATAGGGTGGTGAATAGGGTGTCCAAATCCCGGAAGGAACTTACCAGAATTCTTATACTCATGGCCAACTGATGTCGCGGCTTCTTTAGCAGAATAACCTTTGTTCTTTATAAGAAGTTTAGTACGTTCTAACATTTCTACGCATTGTTCTGCACTTCCTAGGATTACTGATCCAACGCCTAATATACCAGCAGCTACAGCACCTTGAAGAGCTTCTGGGGCTGCAGCTAAAGTCATGCGTGCAGCTTGTACGCTAGGAACTAATCCATGTTCAGCTAGGGCAATAATAAGTAGATCCAGAAAGAACTTCTGGTTATCATTAGGTTCACTTCCAGTGAGATGAAAATAAAAAAATTCGGAGATCGACATATTTCCCATCAAGTCGTTACACAGATCTTTGCCGCGTATCGTTATGGAAGACGCATCTGAAGTTTCGATAGCTGTTTTTGATTCACCTTTTTTTCCAATTAGCATGGCTTATTGCCTTCTAGTTAACGTTATAGTGCCCGACAATTTACAATTAATTTCTAACACAAACATTATTATCACAAAATCAGATTAAAATATTACTATTAAAGAAATCTAGGGTATTTTAGAACCTTTCTTGACTCCACCCATATACCCAAGCTTAAGATACTAGATATAATTCTAATTATGGGTTGTAATAT
>JAQWSA010000102.1 GCA_029243445.1 Alphaproteobacteria bacterium | reverse complement strand
GAAAATTTGATAAAAAACACCATCCCCAATTTAGAAAAACCTCTAAAAATACTCGATGAGTGTTTAGAAAAATCAAATTATATTGTTGATAGTGAGGTGTCATTAGCAGACTTTTTTATATTGCCTGCTTTAAATTATCTAAAGATGACTAATGAAGGGGTTCAACTGCTTAAAGACACCAGTAACATTAACTCTTGGATTAATAGAATGATGGAAAGAGAGAGCTCTAAAATTGTTTTTAAACCAAAAAATTAACCAAATTTATATTATCACTTTAACTTTTCTAAACAGCATGATTAAAGTGATAATATAATATTATGAGATTATTTATAGATGCTGTGAAGATTAGGCAGGGTATTTGGTTAAATATAGAGGTTCGAACTTACTTGCGATGAGCGTTTTATGCACGAGGATCAAAAAATGTCTATACCCGTATTAAAAAGTATAGATTACGATGCTGTAGAGGCGGCAGAAACTTTGGTGCCAATTTTACGAGAACGTGCCGCAAAAACAGAATCAGGACGCTCGATTCCCGAAGAAAACATTTTGGATTTACGAAATGCTGGTTTAACCCGTATGGGACAGCCTAAATATTTAGGTGGCCATGAGCTTCCATTTGATCAGTCTGTTGATGCCATATCAAGAATAGCGAGAGGCTGTGCCTCTACCGCTTGGGTCTGTGGCGTTTATAATGATCATGCTATCACAATTGGAATGTTTAACTCTAAAGCTGCGGAGGATATTTGGGGTGATAATCCTGACGCCCTTGTCTCTGCCGGTTTTAGTCCGTCAGGAGAAGTTGAGCGAATTGATGGGGGCTGGCAACTAAGTGGAACATGGGGTTGGTCTAGTGGATGTGATCACGCAGATTGGTTAATGGTGGTAGTGATGTTACCAGAGCACGCAAGTGACATAGTTAGTCCATCGTTTTGCTTGGTTCCTAAAATAGACGTCAAAATAGATGATAATTGGCAGGTTATGGGGTTAGCGGGCACAGGTTCTAAAAACATAGTTATTGAAAACGCGTATGTACCTGATCACCGAACCTACTCTTGCAAAGAGACTAATGATGGCTCTGGTAGGCGCATAGAAAAAAAAGTCCCCCCTCTCTTCTGTCTCCCTCGCACTGGTGTTATTCCCTTTATGCTTGCGGCCCCATCAGTTGGGGTCGCAGAAAGCTGCTTAAAAATTCATATTGATTTTTTACAAATGCAAAAAAGTACAGGTGGTGTCAGCTTGAGTGAACTTAGTACTATGCAGATGCATGTTGCTGAAGCGTCAGCAGAGATCGATTGTGCAAAAATGTTAATGCAGCGTGATTGCCAAGATGCAATGTCTGCAATGTATAATAAGAAAGAACTGACAATAGAACAAAGAGCTCGCTGTAGAAGAGATATGGCTTATATGGTTATGTTGTGTAGACGAGCTGTTAATCGCCTATTTACTGCAGCTGGAGGTAAGGGAATATTTTTAGAAAATGAGATGCAAAGAAAGTTTCGAGATATAAATGCTATTAGTGCTCATTTTGCATTAAACTGGGATGTTGCTGGCACTACCTACGGAAAGATATCTCTTGGAATAGATGCAGATGGCTTATTAGTTTAATACTATAATAATATTCAACAACGTTATCTAACAATAGTTTCTAAATAGGCATGGAATTATTGAGTAATTCATGTGAAAGTATTTAATTTTATGATTAGGTCACGCTGGAGTGATAAAATATATTAGTCTAGATAGAAGGAAGTTTAAGAATGTTAGAGAACAAGGTGGGATCACTTAAAGCAAGCTGTATAAATAAGGCCCTCGATGCAGTTAACGGAATGCCAACTATTGAAACTTCGGCCAACGGGCAAGGTACGCTTGCCGGCAATGAAGTTAATACTATGGCGACATATAGCTCTGTTATGAGAGCTGATGGTGCATTTTATGGGGAATGTAATGCAGGAATTATAATGGCCCAAGATGGTGTCGCTACATTTAAGGCAACTGGAATAGGAAAACCGACAAGTGACGGCGGTTTTTCTTTTAAGGGTTCTGTCTATTTTGAAACTGTAGCCCCTTCACTTTCTAGTCTTAATGGAGCGGCCTGTATGTATACATGGGAAGTTGATGCTAGCGGAAATGCAGAATGTGAGATCTGGGAAATTTCATAATAAACAAACTACATTATACTTAGTTTGCTTACTCAAAAAGGCCCTTTATAACTAAGAGGGTCTTTTTTTGTGAAGTAGCTTCAAATGTTTTCTACAAATATTAGTTCTGGGCGTTATTTTATAATATTATGATGACTTCATTATTTCAGCAACTTCTATTTGTCTTTTTTCTTTCACTGACTTTATGCCGGCAAGCACTACTGAAAGAGAGTTTGTTGCACTTTCCCCGCTAACCTCAACTAAACCTGTATTTTGAGAGGCGTTCGCCCACTCAGTGAGTTGTTCTAGTATGGTATCTACTTCACCACTTTCAACCGACATTTGATTTTTGTCACCTTGTTTTATAGCTCGAAGACCATCAAATAAATTATAGTAAGCAGACATTTTTTTACTTTCTATTTATAACTGATTTTATGTTTGTTATTTTTATTAGAAATAACAATGGGGTTAGCTGATTAGATTGTCCATACTTTGTTTTTATATTTAGACTGAAAAGCGTCAGACAATGGACTAGAAAATAGATATAATACAGAATAAACCTTAGAGAGATTTGTTAATTAGAAAAAAATAATAAATACTAACTAGTAAAGAGTGATCAAGGCGCCATGTTTTTTTTGGTGAGCTCATTAATGGCTGATGGGGTCTTTTCCAACTTTTTAATCCCCATTCCCCTTATTATATTAGGTGCTTTCGTAAACTGAATGTCTTCATAGGAGACAACTTCAACTCTGTTACCCCAGGGGTCATGAAAATTCATACGATGCTCTAGCATCTTAACACCCATTTCTTCTAACGCTTGTTTAACTGCTTCTCGGTTGTCGACAACAAACCCAAAATGTCTTGCGCCATCAGCCTCTTGTGTTCGACCGAGCCTTAGCTGGATAAATTGGTCTCCCATATCAATGAACGCGTTATTATCGTTCCTACCACGGAGATTAAATTCGAAAATATTCCCGTAAAAGATTAACGCCTCATCAAGGTCCCCTACTTCAAGAACAATATGATTAATACCAAGCGCGCGTGCTTTGTTCTTTACCATTTTTTCTTCCCAAAAATTTCTTTATTAAATTTTATTATTTATTCATACAAACTAATTTATCATCAAATTATAAAGATCTATTGCTAGCTATAACACTCCAAGAGTAGATTAGTGAACAAGTGTAGAGGAATAATATGGAATCATTGACATCGATCAAAGGACAGGTTGCCGTTGTTACAGGTGGCACTGCAGGAATGGGTGAAGCTACGGCTCTCCGCTTTGGAGCCGAAGGTGCAAAAGTTGCAGTAATAGGCAGAACTAAGGAGAAGGGTGACGCAGTAGTTAAGCAGATATCAGACGCTGGTGGTGAGGCTATGTTTATTATGGCCGAATGCGCAGAGGAATCCGAAGTCAAACATGCAACCCGCACTATTATTGATAATTGGGGCCGGGTAGATATACTTGTTAACACGGCTGGAGGTTTTATTGATGCGCCGCCAATAGAGGAAGTCACAAATGCTGACATGCGTCATAATTTTGATTGGAATGTTACCGCAAAATTTCTGATTACACGTGAATTAGTGCCCGTTATGAAGAGCAATAGTTACGGCCGTATCGTTAATATTTCTTCGGTGGCTGGTCGAACAGCCCGCAATGGTTCTTCGATTGAGTACTCGACAAATGAGGCTGCAATCCTTGGTATGACCCGACGTCTAGCCGTAGAGCTTGCGCCATTCGGTATTACTATAAACGCAATTGCTCCAGGCCTCGTACTAACACCTAGGGTAAAACGGCATCCACCGGAGATTCTAGCTGAGCGCGAAAAATCAATTCCAGTTGGTCGCATGGGAAAACCAGAAGAATTAGCCCATGCAATCTGGTACCTTTGTACGCCTGGTGCGGCCTTTACTACAGGCGCAGTACTCGATGTTAATGGCGGAAATTGGACGGGTTGAGTAACTTCTTATGATAAATAACTTTAAACATTTGACCTCAATCAAAGGACAAGTGGCTGTAGTTACCGGAGGTACCGCTGGCATTGGCGGGGCTTGTACAGAGCGTTTCGCATGTGAGGGAGCGACAACGATTGCCCTTGGACGTGGAGTTGCGAAAGGAAATAAATTGATCGACAGACTACGAGAATCTGGTCATGAAGCTCATTTTCTCGCTTGCGACTGTGCTAATGAAGATCAAGTTTTACAAACTAGTAAAGTGATCCACGAACGATGGGGGCGTGCCGATATTTTATGCAATATTGCCGGAGGCTGGATCGAGGCGCCACCAATAGAAGGGGTAACAATTGAGGCTCTGCATCATAGTTATGATTGGAATATTACATCAAAATTTTTGATGACAAAAGCTCTAGTGCCGTCGATGAAGAAAAACGGTTATGGACGCATCGTTAATATGTCTTCTACTACAGGCAGGCGTGGCCGCGTTGATGCTGCGCTGCAGTATTCTACCATGGAGGCCGGTGTTTTAGGTTTCACTCGTGCTTTAGCTTTGCAACTAGCGCCTTTTGGCATAACCGTTAATGCAATAGCTCCCGGCACAACTCGTACACCGCGGGCAGAAAGACACAGTGAAGAACGTTTAGCTGCGACGGCAAGAGGGATTCCAGTAGGTCGTCTCGGATTGGCTACTGAACAGGCTCACGCTATCTGGTATTTGTGTACACCAGGGGCAGCTTTTACCACTGGAGCAACACTAGATGTTAATGGTGGTAACTGGACAGGCTAACTAGAAATTGACCTAAATTTTTATACGCAATTCTTGATAAAATATTTTATAATTTATAAGATTAATAGGTTTATAAAGGCTTTGGAGGTCGCGCGATGTCTTGGTGGCAATATTTGCTGATTTTTAGTGCTTGGTTTGGAGTGTGTTTTGTAGTTTGTTTACCTGAAGTGAATACTATGTCTCTCAGGGGAACAAATCGAAGAACTAATATTAGAAAACAGTATGCAAACTCTATTGGTCTAGGTTTGAGTAATAGTTATCCTTCTATTACAAACTCCAATGACGAAGCTTTAACTAAATCATTTTGGCGCAATTAGGGGCGGATTAGTCATCATTTATCAATGTCCAGTGAATTTTTATTATGAACATAAGTAATTAGTTGGAATTTAATTATCGACTAGAATATCTGCTAGTTCATGAAAATTTTTAACAATTAAATCTGGTTGATGAGGGCTACTACCAAAGGGTCTCTGCCTTCGATCTATAAAGGCGGTTTTAAAACCCCAAGCTTTTGCTCCTATGCAATCGAAGGCGTGATTTGCAACAAAAAGAATGTTTTTTCTTTTTATGTTTTTATATTTGTTAGTTATTATTTCTTCCGCTTTTGAATAAGTAATTTTATGCGGTTTGAATGCGCCTGCTTCCTCGACGGATATAGTGGCATCAAAACTAAAACCAATATATTCCTTTGAAGCTTTCAGCATATCTCTATCTCCATTAGATAATATAGAAAGTTTGTAATCTGTATGCAGTCGTTGCAGATTTTTTATAACATCCGGAAATGGTTTGAGTTTTTCTATCCCCGAGACAAGCCATGCTATTTCTCTATGAGTAACATCTATATTTGCTCTTTTGAGAACTTGACTTACTGCCCTTTCCCCAATTTTCCTATAGGTGGTGTGTCCACTGTCTATAAGTGAGTCAATCATGGAGTCTTCGAAATGTGTTCGCCTCCACCAGGTTACTAATTGGTTGGGGTTTCCTTTCCATCCTTTTGTTTGTAGGAAGGGGGTTACCATATCTGTTAACCCTTTTTGCATGTCAACTAGTGTACCGTATTGGTCAAACATTAAGATTTTTATATCTTTTTTTAGTGTTTGAGATATTGGAGGTTCCATTAAATTTTCTCTTAAACGGTGTATAACTTTATTAGTATTTAGCTTTTTTATAGGACTAATTTTTAGCAAAAATACTTTAAGTTATTTATAGAAAACACGTTGAGTGTTTCTTGTTCTATATGGATAAATTGTACTAGATAGTTTGTGTAAGACTATAAACGGAACCTATTTCTTTATATCCTTAGGGTCGAAATAGACAGAACTATAGTTAACCTATCTAAATACAACTATATAGGTATCACTTACTATGTCGCTGCTATTGTTTAATTATTTATTAAGAGTGGTTAAATTTACTTTATTCAGCAGCTTGAGAAATATCTAAGGCCTCTAAAACAACAGGTGGAGACATTGGAAGGCTATAGAAGCGAACTCCAAGAGCACTATAAATAGCATTTCGGATTGCTGCTAAAGGTGGTACTAGAGGGACCTCACCTACTCCACGAACACCTTGTGGGTGTTTGGGGTTGGGTATTTCAATCATTACAGTATCAAGCATCGGAAGGTCGGAGCAAACTGGCATTCTATAATCAAGAAAACCGGGGTTATCAACTATTCCGTCCTTGTTATATATATATTCTTCATTTAGAGCCCATCCAATTCCTTGTGCTACACCTCCCTGCATTTGCCCTTCGACATAGCTGGGGTGGACTGCTCGCCCTACATCTTGGAAAGAGGTATATCGGAGAATTCTAACGATACCTAGCTCAACATCCACTTCAACATCGCACACATGAGTAGCAAAACCACCCTCTGCTCCAGCAGTATTTAACTGAGCTCCTGCCCCTATTGGTCCACCAGTTTCAGTAGCCCTATCAGCAATATCTTCTAGTTTTAAAGGTTCAAACATTCCCGCATTTGCTCCTGCTGGTCGTGCTTCACCTTCTTCCCAGGTAACTGCTTCAGGATCAATATCCCATATCATAGCAGCGCGTTCGCGGAGTGATTTTATTACTTTTTCAGTCGAATCTGTTACTGCCATGCCGGAAGCGAATAACACCCGACTGCCGCCAGTAAGGTTACTATAACCTATAGTGGAAGTATCACCGATTAGTACTGATACTCGTTGATAGTCAATTCCAAGGAGCTCAGCTGTAATGTTGGCAATTGAAGCGCGTGAACCTCCAACATCTGGATGACCAGTTGTTACTACAACATTTCCATCTTCAGTGATATTAACCTGTGCGCTAGATTCACCCCCAGCATTGAACCAGAAGCCGCTTGCAACACCTCTTCCTTGAAGGTTTCCAAGAGCTACTTTGTTATGAGGGTGTTCTATAGCTGCTTCAAGAGTTTCGGCGTAGCCAATACGTGGGTAAACTGGCCCATGAGCAGCTTTTGTTCCTTCTCTCGCTGCGTTTTTTAGCCTCAGCACTAACGGATCCATGCCAATTTCTTCTGCTATTTCATCAAGAACGCACTCAACTGCGAATGCACCAATCGGGGCTCCTGGTGCTCTATAAGCTGCAACTTTTGATCTATTTGATACTACGTCATAACCAAGAGAATGAACATTCGGTATATCATATGGCGCAAAGGCGCAGCCCGCCGCTCCTCTAATAGGTGAACCAGGCAGACAACCTGCTTGCAAGTAAAAGGTTCCCTGAACAGAAACTATTGTTCCATCTTTTTTCGCGCCAATTTTTACCTTACTCATTGACCCAGATGTTGGACCTGTTGCCCTCATAACGTCTTCTCGGCTCATAACCATTTTAACCGGGTGGCCTGATTTTTGTGCTAGTACGGTGGCGAGCGGTTCAAGGTATATTATTGTTTTACCCCCAAATCCTCCGCCAATTTCGGCTGGGATAGCCCTTATGTCGCTTTGTGGTATTCCCGTAAGCATAGAAGTCATGGCGCGGACCATAAATTGCCCTTGACTAGAACTCCAAATAGTAGCTTTGCCATCGGCGGAAACGCTTACGAGGCAGGCATGCGGCTCAATATAGCCTTGGTGTACCGGCCGAGTTGTAAAGCTGCGTTCTATAACTGTATCTGCTTCTAGAAATCCGGCTTCTGCATCTCCCTTTTTATGTTCTAGTATGCCTGCTATATTTGATGGCTTACCACCAAACTCTATAATATCATGTAGAATTGGTGCATCTGGTTTTATGGCTTCTTCAAGCTCAATAACCCATGGTAGTATTTCATAAGTTACTTCAATCAGTTTACATGCTTCGGCGGCAATTTCTTCTGATGTGGCGGCTACTGCAGCCACAGGGTGCCCGTGAAAAAGAACTTTTTCTCGTGCCATTACGTTTCTAGTCATCCACCGCATGTCCTGAATTCCTAGAGGAGCAGGGGTGTCAAAGGGAAAATCTATGATATCTTCTGCTATAACTATGGCCTTAACACCGGCGAGCGAGGCGGCCTTAGTTGTATCTATATTAACAATATTTGCATGAGGGTGAGGACTGCGTAATACACTCCCCCAAATCATCCCAGGCATTGTGGTATCAGCTGCAAAGCTAGCGCGTCCGGTAACTTTGTCGGCTCCATCTGGACGAATTGTACGTTCCCCAATCCACTTATTTTTGTTCATTGTGTTTTCCCCCGAATTTCCTCTGCTGTATCAAGCACTGCTCTTACTATTTTGTCATATCCCGTGCAGCGGCAGAGATTGCCTGCTAGCCAGTATCTAACCTCAGTTTCTGTAGGATCAGGGTTCTCATCAAGAAGCGCCTTAGCAGCAACCAACATTCCTGGAGTACAAATCCCGCATTGTAGCGCGGCCGTTTCAAGAAACTTTTGCTGCAATGGATGAAGGGTGAGGCCGTCGGCCATACCTTCTATTGTTTTAATATTAGCTCCTTCTGCCTCGGCGCCTAGCATGAGGCAGGAGCAAACTAAAGTGTCGTCTAGCATTATGCTGCAAGCTCCGCAATCGCCTGATCCACAGCCTTCTTTAGAGCCTGTTAGGTTTAGACGATCCCGTAATACATCTAACATAGTTTCGTTGGGCTCGCAGAGAAACTCCTCTGGTTCACCATTTATTATAGTAGAAACATGCATTTTAGCCATATTTTAGGCTCCTTCTGCGCGTTGACTTGCGATGGTCGCGGCCCTTTTCAGTAAAACTCCTGCTACTTTTGTGCGGTAAGCAATTGTCCCTCTTTTGTCATCAATGGGATTGCAAACAGCTCGACAAGCATCCGCAGCTCTTTCTAAGGATTCTCCCTCGATTTTATTACCAACAAGTGCTTCTGCAGCAGCCTCAACTTTTAAAACAACTGGTGCTACAGCACCTAGCCCAACTGTTGCTGATGTACATATGTTATTTTCGAGGGTCAAATTGACGCCGCAGCCAACTACAGCAATATCCATTTCGGTTCTTGGGATCATTCGTAAATAGGCATCACCTGAGCCTAATGGACGGGGTGGAAAGTAAAAATTTACCGCAATTTCATCTTGGGATAGGTTAGTGCGTCCTGGTCCAGATAGGACGTCTTTTACAGCTAGTTGCCGACTTCCATTAGGGCCTTGTATATTGACAGTAGCTTCCGCAGCTATCAAAGCGGGAATGCTGTCGCCGGCAGGAGAACCGTTACATAGATTGCCTCCAAGAGATGCTCTGCCCTGCACTTGTGTCGAACCAATAAGGTTCAATGCTTCAAGGACACCCGGCCAAGCTTTACCAAAACTTGTGTGTTTAGCTAGTTGAG
>JAQWSA010000101.1 GCA_029243445.1 Alphaproteobacteria bacterium | reverse complement strand
GTTAATTGATTAAAAAGCTCTATTCTCAGTAATTGACCTATTCTTTCGGGGATGGGAGCAATTACTACTTTTTGTAAGTCTAAAACAGAATTATGGTTTACATTATTCTGTTTATGCAGTGGAGAAAACCCACAACTAGTTAGTAAAGCTATTACCGGGACTATGGTAAGAAATTTAAACAACAAAATTTACCAATTTATCAGGAACAAAAATAATTTTACGAATTTTGCGTTCTCCAATAGATGCCTGAACGTTTGGCACGGAATGCGCGAGTTCTTCTGCATTTTGTTTTTTGATGCCGGCTTCAACGTCAATTGTTCCTCTTAGTTTCCCTCCAACTTGAACTGCTAATGTAACTTTATTGTCAGCAATCAAACTCTTTTCTGCGTTAGGCCACATCATATCTGTTAGTAGGATTTTATGGCCAAGTTTTTGCCACATATCTTCTGCTAGATGTGGGGTCATAGGTGAAAGGAGTCTCACGAGTATCTCTAGCGATTCCCTTATTGCCCATGATACGTCATATTCTAAATTATCAAGATCAATAGCTGATATGGCATTGGTTAGTTCATATAGACGAGCGACCGACTTATTAAAATGGAAATTCTCGTAATCCCCAGTAATTCCTAATATTGTTTTATGAGTAATTTGCCTTAATTCTAACGCAACACTGCTGAATTCTTCAGGTATAGTTGTTTTAGGGACACCTATGAGGGATAGGCGATCATCTATTATACGGGCTACTCTGTTTATATAACGAAACGCGCCTTCTATTCCGGCATTTGTCCACTCCATATCTCGGTCAGGAGGGCTATCTGATAAAATAAACCAGCGAGCCGTATCTGCACCGTAGTGTTCTATAACATCAGTTGGGTCGACAGTATTTTTCTTAGATTTAGACATTTTTTCAACACGCCCCATTTCAACAGGTAAACCAGTATCGGCGCGTTCCGCTTTATTATCATTTGTGTTGATAACATTTTGTGGTTCTACCCAATTACCCTCAGAGTCTCGAAAAGTAGCGTGATTCACCATGCCTTGGGTAAAAAGGCCCGAAAATGGCTCATCTATTTCTATGTGACCGCTTTGTTGCATGGCCCGCATGAAAAATCTTGAATACAGAAGGTGTAAGATAGCATGCTCAATACCACCTATATATTGATCTACTGGCAGCCAGTATTTGGCTGATTTGGGGTCTACAGATAAGTTTGAATCCGGAGAACAGAATCTCGCAAAATACCACGATGAGTCCATAAATGTATCGAATGTATCTGTGTCACGTTGAGCAGATTTTTTACATTTTGGACATTCAACGGTTTTCCATGTTTCATGACGATCAAGGGGGTTTCCGTGACCAGAGAAATCTACATCATTGGGAAGTATAACGGGTAATTGATTTTTGGGCACTGGAACAAGGCCACAATCCTTACAATGCACAATAGGAATTGGACATCCCCAGTATCTTTGGCGTGATATTAACCAGTCTCTAAGACGATAGTTGGTTGTACCCTTACCTTTATTTTCCAATTCTAGACGTTCAATAACTGTTCGCTTACCATCTTCCACACCTAGGCCATTTAGGAATTCTGAGTTTTCTAGCCTACCATCCCCAGTATATGCTTCATTAGTTATGTTGAATTTTTCAGGCTCATCTTCTAATGGAATAACTACTGGTATTACAGGAAGTCTATAGGTTAGTGCAAAATCTAGATCCCGTTGATCATGTGCTGGGCATCCAAATATGGCTCCTGTACCATACCCCATTAAAACAAAATTAGCAGTATATACAGGTAGATATTTATCTACGAATGGATGTTTTACCTTTAGGCCAGTATCAATTCCTCTCTTTTCAGCAGTTTGTATTGCTTCTTCACTGGTACCTAGTTGTCTACATTCCTCAACAAATTCAGCAATTTTAGGGTTATCCTTAGCAAGCTCTTCGGTAATTGGGTGGTCAGCAGCTATTGCGCAAAAACTGGCTCCGAATATTGTATCAGGTCGAGTTGTGTAGACACGTAGAGGAATTTCACGGCTTTTTTCTACGAACTTAAATTCTATATAGGCGCCTTCAGAGCGCCCGATCCAGTTTTCTTGCATCGTGCGGACTTTCTTAGGCCACCTATGCAAATGATCTAATTCTTTTAGTAGGTCGTCGCTATACGATGTTATACGGCAGAACCACTGTGCCAAGCGGCGGCGCTCAATTAGAGCTCCTGAACGCCAACCCTTACCATCTATAACTTGTTCATTGGCAAGTACGGTCTGGTCAACCGGATCCCAATTTTCCCAGCCTTCCTCTCTGTAGACTAGGTCTTTTTCAATAAAGTCAAGAAACATCGCTTGTTCGTGCTGGTAATATTTTGGTTCGCACGTTGCAATTTCACGATTCCAGTCAATTGAAAGTCCCATTGCTTTTAATTGGTGGCGCATTGTGGAAATATTTTTATATGTCCAATCAGCGGGGTGTATGCCCTGCTCCATAGCAGCGTTTTCTGCAGGAAGGCCAAATGCATCCCAACCCATTGGATGCAGTACGTTGTACCCTCTGGCTCTTTTATAGCGGGCTATTACATCCCCAAGTGTATAGCATCGCAAATGTCCCATATGAATGCGACCGGATGGGTAGGGAAACATTTCAAGAACGTAATATTTACTTTTCTCATCGTCTTCTGTAGCAGTAAATGCAGCTTGTTTTTCCCACACACTTTGCCATTTGGCCTCTGCTTCTCTGAAATTATAACGAGGCATAATGATTGAACTCTTGAGCCATAATATATCTTTTAACTCTACTGAATATTTTGATCAGGAGAAATGAAGTTTTTATCATATTAATATTTAATGGATTTATTAGTATTATTGATTTTTTGATGACACACGTAATTCCCTAGCACGGCTTAATATTGCATCTTCTAGCTGGGAGTTAGTCGTATCATCTAATGTAGAATTAACCCAACCTGTATTAGCCATATATTTTTGCTTAAAAGCTGAAACGCGAATCCCATCTGACCTTAGTTGGCGTCCAATTAAATAAGCAGTTACTTTTAAACGTTCATTAGGACTCTCAGGTGGTGAATACCAGTCGGTTATAATTACGCCGCCAAATGGATCAGCTGATGAGAGAGGTAAAAACGAAAGCGTATCAAGAGAGGCGTGCCATAAGAAGCCATTAATATTAATGTCAGAAGCTCTTCCAGGTTCAGTATCACGATTGCCACCTAATAAATTAATATCCCCAAATAGTTTTCCTGCCTTAGGGCGGCCGTCATCATACTTATCTAGCTCAGGTGGTTGAATATCCAAACCACTACAGGAGGTTAGTAAAAATATGGGTGTAATTACAATTAGTATAAAGCTAAAATTTACCTTCATTTTTTAAACCAAAAATTGTTTGTTTATTATATAAAATATACTTATTTCTATACAATAACAGAGAATTTTGAACAAAAAAATAGGGCGGCAGAAAAACTGCCGCCCTATCATAATAATTCTATAACAATATGTCTTAGAATATAAAGAAGTTTGTTAGTATAACAGCTTGCTGATCATTATCAGCTGCGCCAGTTTTCTCTAGCTTGGCGCTGTTATAGTCAGCCCTGAGTAGCCAACCTGGAGCCATTACCTTCTGGAAACCTAAGCCCCATCTGGTTACGTCTTGGGAAACACTAGATGATACATCCTGTGATCCAGCACCATACCAGATACTGGCTTTAGTTCCCTTGCCCATGTTGTAGCCACCGCCAACGGCATACCAGCTACCACCTTCACCACCGGCAGCAAGTTGTGCAGCTGTTTGATCTAAGTCTCCGTTATCACGGAAGTTAGCACCAACACTGATTTTACCCATTGTGAGACGGGCACCTGCGGCTAGGACATCATGTTGTTTACCACCGGCATTTTCAGCGTCTGCAGATTCATGCACTATAGAAGCATTAAATCCTACATCATTGAACTTACCACCATATTTTAGACCCATTTCAATAATATTTTCATAAGATCCGTTGTTGTCTTTTTCACCAAAGCTGGAGCCATTTGCGCTATGATCTGGTGTAAAGGATATACCGGCTTGAAAACCTGAGAACTTAGGTGTTTGATAGGTAATCTTTGTGGCATCAGCTGAAGTCCATGGCTGCCAGTCAGTACGTGCAATATATTTAGGCAATCCACGCGTTACTTTGGCTAAGCCCATGAGACCACCGAATGGGCCTGATGCACCAGCGTGCGTTTTATGGGCGCCTTCTAACCATTGGTTAGATACACCATCTTGATCACCTAGTGTAACTGCTCCGAAATCACCTTTAAGGAAGGCATAGATTTCGTCAGCGTTACCTGTGGCATTTGTATTTACTTCCAGCTCAACTCGGACACCGTATGTGATGCCATTGTCGCTTTTGTTTGTAGCTTTTACCCAGAGCTCGGCTTCAGGCATATTTAGCCCATAACCTCTCGTGAAGCCATCTGCTCCACCATCGAGCACGTGACCTTGGAAAAAAACCATACCATTTAGGTTCACGGAATAATTCTTTCCGGTCCCCACTGAGCCAGCCATTGCTGGCGCACTTAGCAATGCAGCACCAACTATGGCTGTGCTTGCTAGAAGAGCTTTATTCATATTGATTAACCTCATATAAAATCTTGGACTTGCGTCCGCTTTGTTCCTAATGGAACTCGTCAACTTCCGCGTGCGGGTTTGCGTTAAAGCGGACACAATACCTCTACACTGAAGCCTTACCTGGGATAAGAGCGCGGAATTAATACAAAATGCAATGATTTCCGTAACAAAAGTGTCACGATTTCATTACACTGTTGCACAACTGCAACATGACTGCTTTGCTTGTTTATAGCCAATATATTTTTATTTTTTGATTGGTGTAAGAAACAAAGATTATTTGCTTACCTATACAGGCGCTATAGCTTTCATAGCCACCATGTTTGATATTAGTTTTTCACAATCATC
>JAQWSA010000100.1 GCA_029243445.1 Alphaproteobacteria bacterium | reverse complement strand
GGCATCAGGTTGGCTTTTTTCTGCTTTTTCGATTAGCTCTGGTCGTGTACCTGGCACGTAAAGGGTAATCAATGGATAGTTCATTTTTCTCTCCTAAAAGCAATCTAACCCACATAGATTTTTTAAATTATTTTTTTATTTTTGAGATTTTCTAATTCATCTTCAGAAAGCCCAAGACGCTCTTTTAAAATATTATAATTGTCAGCACCTATCTCTCTTCCAGCGTTATGAAGTTTTCCAGGACTTCTACTCATTTTAGGGAATACACCCTCCATACTAAGTGTTGAACCATCGTCGTCCGTGACCTCAACTACCATATTGCGGGCCATAGCATGAGGATTGGAGATAATGTCACTAACGTCCATTACTGGTCCTACGGGTACGGAGTTCTGTCGTAAAGTTTTTATTACCTCAACAAGTGTTCTTTCCCCAATCCATTCTTCCATAATAAGATCAAGCTCTATCACGTTTTTTAAACGATCTTTATTTGTTGCAAACCGGGGATCTTTTTCAAGTTCTGGCTTTCCCATTGCCTTGAATAGTCTGGTTGCGGTCGATGGTGTTGAACCAGCTAGAGCTACCCAGCGTTTATCATTTGTTCGGTAGATGTTGCGCGGTGCTGATGTGATTGTCCGATTTCCAGTGCGCATAGGAGCTTTTCCTGTTAGCTGTTCTACCAATACATTTGGTCCTAGCATAGAGAACAAACTTTCCCAAAGACTCACATCGATCATTTGTCCTCTACCTGTGCCGACAATATCTCTATGATATACTGCAAACATGGCTGCCATTGTTGCATAACACCCAGCAAAACTATCTGCTAGGGCAAATTGGGGAAGTGTAGGCGGGCCATCAGGTTGTCCAGTTATATGTGCGAATCCACTCATTGCTTCTATTAATGTGCCAAAACCTGGTTGGCTACTGTAGGGACCATCTTGTCCAAAGCCACTTACCCTTATCATTATTAAGCGAGGATTTATTTCAGATATTTTATCATAGGTAATACCCCACTCTTCAAGTCGTCCGGGACGAAAATTTTCTATAAAGATATCAGAATCTTTTAGTAGTTGAAAAAGAATGTCCCGACCTTGTGGTTTCGAAATATTTAATGTTATTAATTTTTTATTTCGGGAATAGTATTTCCACCATGGGTTAATACCATCTTGCGTAAAACCAAAGTGCCGTAAATCATCTCCCTTTTCCGGATGCTCCACATGAATAACTTCTGCGCCGAAATCTGCTAGTAATCGACCACAAAGAGGAGCGGCAATTACTGTAGCACATTCTATTACTTTAAGCCCATGAAGGGCTTCAGCTGAAAAGGATGGAATCTGTTTTTTGTTGTCGGACATATCAAGCCTAATTCCAAATTAATTATGGGTTTTATCTTCAGATATATAGTTAAAGTTTTAAGTTTGTGAGCTCTAATAAAAGATCCTAGTCATGAATTTACTATTAGAGATACTGGTTAATCAGGGTCTACTATATTTTTAGCTCCTGCCGCTCGTTTGTAAACTTCATAAAGTGAAGCTGTGTCCATTTTAGCATAGCCTTGGGCCATTCCGGCATAATGCATTTGAAGAGCGGCGCTAAATACTGGTGATGGTGATTCAATCTCTTGAGCAATCGCGCCAATAATTTTGGTATCTTTGCGTGATATATTATAAGTGCCGCGTGAAGTGGTGTAATCACCGTCTACCATCATTTTAGCACGTAATTCCCATATTCTAGAGCGAGCGACACTTGTGTTAACTAGTTCGTAGACTTGTTGTGGGTCAAGTCCCATCTTAGTGGCATAAGAAAGCGCTTCAGCAGAAGCAGCGTTATTTATACAAACCAGATAGTTAAGAACATATTTAATTCGACTAGCATTCCCAAATTCCCCCATCCAATGTAATGGGTTAGCAAAGGCCTCAAAAACACTAGAGCTTCTTTCAAAGGCTTTTGCATCTCCACTGGCGAATGTGGCCAGGTCGCCGTTTAGACAAGTAGCCCTGCTGCCGCTTACGGTGCAGTCGAGTAATGTAATGTCTAAGTCTTTGAGGCGTCTTCCTGCCTCTTCTTTATCATTTATGGCAAGCGTACAAGTATCTATGACGATGATATTTTTGCGGTTAGCAGCGGCAATGCCTGTTTGTCCGGTAGTTACTTCATGAAAAGCTTCTGCGGAGGGTAGAGATAAAATAATAAAATCTGCCTCTTCAGCAATTTTACGAGGCGTATCAGCTCTACGACCACCGTGTTCTTCTAGCTCAGACATATTATGATTGTATAAGTCTAAACCAATTACATTGAAACCAGCTTCACACAACCTGATGGCAATTGCAGAACCCATAGCCCCGAGACCAACTACACCAACTGTAATACTCATTTTATTTATCCTTAGGGTATTATTTAATTATTTAAAATTCTTTAGTTCCAGATAGAGCTGCAAGGCCTGCTTTGGCGACCTCAAGGTCTTGTTCACCGGTTCCCGATCCAACCCCAATAGCACCAACTACCTGGTTTTCAATAATGATTGGAAGTCCACCGGGAAGGTTAATTCTTTTACCGTCTGTAGCTATGGCTAATTTAAGATCAATCCCCGCTGGTATATGACCAGTGGGGTCTCCGTATGATGCTGATGTCATTGCTTTACGTATAGCTGAGTCAATAGACTGCACAAATGCGCCGTCCATCCTGTTAAAACAGATAAGATGACCCCCTGAATCTACAATAGAAATACATTGAGGAACTCCCATTTCTTTTGCTTTAGCAGTAGCGGCAGTCAATATTTTATGAGCACCTTTATTGGTAAGTTTGATAGAGGTAACAGTATCAGTCATAATTTACATCAATTCTATGTGTGTGGATCCGAATTTAAGTATTTAATCATTAAAGTTTGGAAATAAGTCCTAGCACGCATTTTAGTTTTTAGTGACTACTGGGGGATCTCGATATCGACGAACTAGATCATCAGAATCTAAACTGTTAACCTGGCGTAATTGTGGAAATATGTAAGCAAAACTTAAAGCAACGAAAACCGTTACTGCTCCACCAAATACAACGGCTGGTACGGTTCCCCACCAATGTGCAGTAATTCCTGATTCAAACTCCCCTAATTCGTTAGATGCGCCTGTAAAGACCGATGATACCGCGCTGACCCGCCCTCGCATGCTATCTGGGGTGATTATCTGCACCATATTTTGACGAACAAATACGCTTACTGAATCACATAGACCCATTACTAAAAGAGCAAGTAGAGATAGCCAAAAAATATTGGATAAACCAAAAACAATAGCCCCTGTTCCAAAACCGGCTACCGCTATTAATAGTTTTATTCCTGCACGGTACTTAATCGGTCGCTGAGTTAAATAGAGTGCACCAAACAATGCCCCTAATGTGAAGGCGCTCCGCAAAAGACCAAAACCTTCCGCACCAACATTTAAGATATCTTTTGCATATACGGGAAGTAGTGCAAGAGCTCCTCCAAATAAGACCGCGAATAAATCTAACGAAATAGCGCCTAATATGACTTTTCTAGACCTAATAAACTTTAGACCTGCGAATAAGTTAGTCAGGGTAATAGGATCACGACTTACAATTTGGGAGGATGCACGTACATTCCAAGCCATCCAAGAGGCCACTACAAAAAACAAACCAACTACACTATAAACCCATGTCTCATCTTGATTAAATTGAACACCTATTACGATAAGCACACCAGATATAGTCGGTCCGATTACTCTAGCCATCTGAAAGCCAGACGCCGACCATGCTATAGCATTCGGTAGGTCTGATTTTGAAACTAAGTTAGGTAAAATAGCTTGCTGCGCTGGTCCTTGAAAGGCACGTGATGTTCCGAATACAAGTAGTAATAAAAGTATATATATAAAGTTATCGTCACCTGTAATAGTCAACAAAAATAAACCGAGGGCGCATATAGTTTGTACTGCTATGCAGGCACGAATAATGTACATGCGGGGCAACCTGTCGGCAACGACCCCCGATACTAAAAAAAGCATGGCAAAGGGTGCGAATTGGGCTAGCCCTACAAGGCCTAAGTCAAGTTCACGGCCAGTTATTCGATATACTTGCCATCCTACCGTTGTTACCATCATTTCGACAGCTAGATAGCCGAGAACGCGAGTTCCCCAAAAATATCGAAAATCGCGGTTTTGAAAAACGCGCACACCGTGACGCAATTGTCGTTTTGTATTTTCTGGTTCTAATGAGTTTGTCAAAGAGTTGGTTACACAATTGTAATGTCGAGAATAAAAAATAGAGTCTAAACATGAGGTTGTTTATAGTGATAAAGTTAATAACAAATATAGGTTTGACATGTAGCGAGTTTTAATACCAGCAGTATTAGAGCTATAATTGATTGTAGGCATTATATTTACGGTGACGATATAATAGCGGTTATATACTAATTAAAATAACGAAATGCAGGAGAAATGAGATGTTGGTTGTAGATTCGCAGGTTCATATTTGGAAAAATATTATGCTCCCACCAATACACCGACAGGTAGAGACCTACTCAAAAGATGATTTACTAGAGGAAATGGAGACGGCTGGTGTTGATGCTGTTCTTCTCCATCCTCCAGGTGCAGTAGCTGGAGGAAATGAGTTAGCTCTAGCGGCCTCCGCAGCACATCCCGATAAATTTGCGGTCCTTGGTTGGGTTCCACCGGATACTCCAAAGGAGAGCCGGGAGTTACTTGACGAAAGATTAAAAGAGACTGGCATGCTGGGACTTAGATATATTTTTATGCAGCCTGAAAGGCAAAATTGGCCTACAGACGGCACTATGAATTGGCTTTACCAGGTTGCAGAAGAAAAGGGTCTGCCAATAGGCCTTTTGGCCCACTCTTTTTTACCAACAGTTGCAGAAGTGGCCGAACGGCACCCTGGTTTACGAATATTGATTGATCATATGGGAGTGTCCCCTTTCCTAAAAGATGATGAGGCATTTGAGACATTAACTGATTTAGTGGGGCTTGCTAAACACCCAAATATAGCAGTTAAGCTTTCCGGTGCTCCAAGTAACTCATCTGATAAGTATCCGTATAAAAATATTCATGATAATATTCAGCGTTTATTTGACTCCTTCGGTCCGAACCGCTGTTTCTGGGGAACAGATTTAAGCCGTATGCCATGTTCCTATAAGGAATGTGTCACGATGTTTACTGAAGAGCTAACCTGGCTATCGGGCGACGATCTAGATTTAGTAATGGGTCGCGCATTATGTAATTGGATTGGCTGGGATCTAAAGGGTTGAAGAAACAGGTAAATAGTAATCTATTTCGTTTTAGACCAACATTCACTACTCACTTAGAGTGTTCAGAAACTGGAGAGCATTACCCTGCTGACTGTTTACATGGTCTATCAGTGGCTGGAAAACCTCTATTGGTACGTTATAATTTAAATAATATTAAGGCAAAACTTAGTAAATCAGCGTTAAAAAACCGTCCAGATGGTATGTGGCGCTATCGCGAATTTCTTCCCTTACGCAACACAGAAAATATTGTTTCTTTGGGTGAGCCTACTACACCTCTAATATCTTTATCAAATTGTGCGCGGGAACTGGGTGTGGGTCAGATATTAGTTAAAGATGAAAGTAGATTGCCAACTGGGTCTTTTAAGGCCAGAGGTTTGAGTTTAGCTGTAAGCATGGCTAAAGAATTAGGCGTGTCACGTATGGCAATTCCAACTAATGGAAATGCTGGGGCAGCTCTTGCTGCTTATGCCACCCGATGTGGAATTGAATCCTTTGTTTTTTGTCCAGAAGATACGCCTGATGTTAATGTTCGTGAAATATCTATGCAAGGCGCTAAGGTATGGAAGGTAAACGGTCTTATTAATGATTGTGGTAAGGTTGTTGCAGAGGGAATAAGTCAAATGAATTGGTTTGACACCTCTACGTTAAAAGAACCTTATCGTATTGAAGGCAAAAAAACTATGGGGCTAGAGCTAGCCGAGCAATTAGGTTGGGTATTACCAGATGCTATATTTTATCCAACTGGTGGTGGCACCGGACTCATCGGTATGTGGAAGGCGTTTGCTGAACTTACGGATATTGGTTGGCTCGATGGTGAGAAACCAAAAATGGTTTGTGTTCAGGCTAGTGGATGTGCACCAATTGTCAAAGCTTGGAATGAAGGAGCTGATAGTGCAGAACCTTGGCTCGCAGCAAAAACCATAGCTAGTGGGATAAGGGTACCCATAGCTCTTGGAGATTTTTTAGTACTTAGAGCATTAAGAGAGAGTAAAGGTTATGCTATAAGTGCTCCAGATGAAGAAATAGAATCAGCACAAAAAGAGGTCTCTAATAGAGACGGGTTTTTGATGGGCCCTGAGGGAGCTACTACTTTTGCTGCCTTGAAGCGTGCTGTTCTTGAGGGACGTGTGGGTGCTAACGATCAAGTGGTTCTATTTAATTGTGGGACTGCATTGAAGTATGAAATGCCAGAGGTTAAGAGTTTTATTGATCTCAGTAAGCCAATTAATTATGCGGAATTTTTATCGAGTTAATATTCGTTATAATAATTATGATTATACCTATATTTTTATCTATCATATGTATTGTGAAAAATAGCATTAATTTTGTGGTTAATTTTAAATTCAAGTGATTATCTAAATAATTTTGGATGAAATAAAGAGTGGGAATTAAAATCATGCTTCAGGGAAAAAAAATTATTATAACAGGTGCGGCTAGCGGCATTGGAAGGGCAACAGCAGTACTAGCAGCCCAAGAGGGCGCTGATATAGCCATAGCTGATATTGATCGCCAAGGAGCAGAAGAAACTGCTAAACTTGTAAAAGCTAAAGGTCGAGATTCACTCGTCATTGAGATGGATACATCTTCAGAAACCGACGCAGAAAGGATGGTTAAGGATACTGTTGCTAGGTTTGGAACTATTGACGGTATTGTCTGCGGCGCGATTAAGCTAAGACCTGCAAAGTTGGAAGATCTAACATTAGAAGATTGGGATATGGTTATTAACATTGGTCTTAAGGGATACTTTTTATGTGCACAAGCTGCTGGAAAAATAATGTTAGATAATGGTAACGGGTCGATTGTTTTTCTTTCCTCGGTTGGCGGAGTACAGCCTTATAATGGTGCAGGTGCATACTCTATTGCTAAGGCAGGTACTTTAATGATGGGAAATTTATTTGGAGTGGAATGGGGTGACCGAGGAGTGAGAGCTAACACTGTGGTGCCGGGACAAGTAAGGACACCTATGACAGAATCTATGTTTTCGGACGCAGAAATAGCTGCTGGACGTGCAGCTGTTGTTCCTATGGGAAGAGTAGGGAGACCAGAGGAAATAGCGGAGGCTTGTGTTTTTTTGTTATCAGATAGGTCTAGCTATGTAAATGCGGCAACATTAAGGGCTGATGGTGGGCTAGCAGAGAGTAAGATGATGCACATACCTGGTCGTAATTGGGGAGGAAAAAAAATAGATTATGCTGCTGGTTAGTGAGCATTTAAATTAATAGTCATATTAACAAGATATTTTCTATTATAAATCGTCAAATGATGAGTGATTTAAGACATAGAGACTTTCATAGAGGCCCTTGTTAGCAATTAAATCAGTATGGGATCCGTTTTCTATAACTCGACCGTTATTCAGTACAATTATTCTATCAGCACCACGTATTGTAGCGAGGCGATGAGCAATTACAATTCCTGTACGACCGCGCAGTAAGCGCTTTAGTGCAAGTTGAATTTCTTTTTCTGTATGACTATCGATATTAGCTGTTGCTTCATCTAGCACGAGAATTTTTGCGTCGGCAACCAAAGCCCTTGCAAAGCTAAGAAGCTGACGTTGGCCAAGAGATAAATTGCGACCCTGCTCTTCTAGCAAAGTATGGTAGCCGTTAGGAAATTGACTAATGAAGTTATGGGCACCTACTAGCCGAGCAGCCTTTTCTACATCTCTTTGTGTTGCCTCTATTGTTCGGTAGCGAATATTATCGAATATGCTACCGGTAAATAAGAAAGGATCTTGTAATACCATCGCTATATTACGACCGAGCGATTGTTTTGAGTAATTTCTGACGTCAATCCCATCGATCAAAATAGCACCATCATCAACTTCGTAAAATCGGTTGAGTAGCGATGTTATACTGGTTTTTCCAGACCCTGTTTTTCCTACTAGCGCTATCGTTTCTCCTGGGGAAACGCTAAAGCTAACTTTATCCAGGACTGGCTGATTTTCAATATAGCTAAATGTAACTTCCTTAAACTCTACTGAACCCTGAATTGTCTCTGGATTAATTGCATTAGGGTCATAGTTAATAGCTAAAGGAACATCGAGTACTTCAAAAATTCTTTTTCCAGACGCCATTGCTCTTTGCATTACACTATATTGAATAGTTAAAGATCTAATTGGATCAAAGAAGCGTTGTACATAAAATAGAAAAGCAACCATTACCCCTACATCTAAGGTGTTATCTAAGACCTGCATGCCTCCCAGTACGATAACTATACCCATAGCTGCTCCGGTAAGAGTATCTACGATAGGAACCATAACTTGGGCCATTCGAGCTGACTTTAGATGTGCAGATAAATTATCGTGAACTTTATCATCATAGAGATTATGATTTACTGTTTCGCGTCGCATGCTCTGAACTGTTTGAACGGCTCTAATGCCTTCGGCTAATGCTCCGTTAGCGCTTGAATTTGTCTCTCTCGCATGACGAAAGGCTATTCTGGCACGTGGAAGCCATATCATGCGAACTAAGAATAATGTTGGTACTGCTGAAAGGGTAAGTATACCAAGCCCAAAATCCAAGGTGAGCATTATAACTACGATTCCAAATAAAAGAACTAAATCACCAAATGCGGTTACTGAATTTTCTAGAAATTCTTGTAGTGAATTAACATCACCGGTTAGCCTTGACATTAAACGGCCGGTCTCTGTTTTATCCATAAAAGAAAGGGAAACAGATTGTAGGTGAGAATACATAGCACGCCGTAAGTCAAAAATAACGTGTTCACCTGTTATCCCAATCAGTCGATCTTGTACCAAATTGGCAAAGTAATTTATGGTAATTACCAAAGCAAAAACTAGAATGACCAGAAACAACTCCATTGAATTTCCGTCCTTGGCAAGTATTACATTATCAATTCCGTGCCGAATTATGAGTGGGATTGCTAATTGTGCTCCTGTGACAATAAGAACCGCTGTAAGAGCTATCCAAATATTTTTCCGATAGGGATATACGTAAGCCATAAATCTACTCACAACCCCACCATCAAATAATGCTCCAAACATATCTTCTTCTTGGCTCGATTGTGACCCTACATAAGCACGAGGGGGACGGCAGTTTTTCTTCTGATTGCTGTGTTTATCTGAGCGGCGGTTCACAGCTTTACGTCCTTTGTGTTTGTGGGGGTCTGTTCTGAATTTTCCGCAGACAGGTTTTGAAGTATGTGAAGCTCCGCATAACGACCGCCTTTAGCAATTAGGCTTTCGTGAGTTCCGCGTTCTACTATACGTCCCTGATCAATAAATATAATCTCATCAGCGTGAAGCAGAGTGCCAAGTCTATGAGAAATAAAAATTGTTGCGCATGATTGCATGGGGGTCTTTAAAAGTTGTCTTATCTCTTGTTCGGTGGCTGCATCAATTGCAGCGGTAGAATCGTCTAGAATCATAACTGATGGGTTAAGCATGATGGTTCGAGCAATTGATATCCGTTGTTTTTGTCCTCCTGATAGAGATACTCCGCGTTCGCCAACCAATGTCTTATAATTCTCCGGTAAACCTAATATAAATTTATCAATTTGTGCGATAAAAGCTGCGTCAGTAATTTGTTTATCTTTTGCCCAGGGATCTCCGTAAGCAATATTATTTTCTAAAGACGTCGTGAATAGGAAAGGGTCTTGAGGTACTGTTAATACTTCACGGCGCAGAGTATCTAGTGTGACCTCTCGCAAATCCTGTCCGTCTATTGTAATTTTACCTTCGGATACATCATAAAACCTTGTGAGAAGATGAGCGATCGTAGACTTACCGCTGCCTGGAGGGCCAACTATACCTAATGAGTGCCCTTTGCGTAATTCGAACGAAATATTATTTAAGGCTGGTAACTGGTCTTTATTATCATATTGAAATGAGACATTTTTATAAACCACATGAGCGTTTGTTATTTTAAGAGGTTTTGCTCTTTTCTTATCAGATATGGTTGGTTTCATATCTAGTACTGCAAATAAGCGACGTCCGGTACTGGATGCTCTAGCAAAAGAATTTACCAAGAGTCCCAGCTGACGAACTGGTAATTGAAGAATAGTCATAAAGGCAAGAAACTCGGTTAAATCACCAATGGTTAATTGACCTTCTAATACCCTTAATCCTCCGAACCAAAGGACAAGTCCCATGGAAATAAAATAAGCAAATGTCATAATTGTAGTTGAAGAGACTCTTGTTTTAATACGCTCGTCAGCCAGTTCTTTTGCCGCATCTGCCGCAACCTTATACTTATCAAGTTCATAATTTTCGGCACCGAATGCTCTCACTACTCTAATTCCAGTTAAGTTTTCATCCATTATTCTTCCAATGGTGCTCATGCGTTCTTGTAGCGCTAGCCATAACGATCTGAGTTTTAGACGCGCTATAGCTGAACGATATGCAACGAATGGCACAAAGCTTAGGCTAAGTGCACCAAGTAAAAGATCTGTTGAAAGTAGAAGATATGAACCGACGCCTATCAGTACTGTTAATAAAACTAACCTTACTAAACCGGTACTCACAAACATACGAACCCCTTCTAAATCAAGCATGCCGCGCGTGATTAATTCGCCAGTATGTACCTTGTCATGGAAAGAAAAACTTAAGCTTTGTAACTTGTTATAAAAAGATAATCTGAGGTCATATGCCATCATATGACCAACGGCTTCTCCTGTGTAGTTATGGATGAGAGTGAATAGGCCTCTTAATATTGAAACTCCCAATAATAATGCAGCGGTCTGAAATAAAGCCATATTTGCAGAATAGCCAACTGTATTATTTTCCTCCAGAAGTCCTAGAGCACCGTCGACTGCACTACCAATTAGTTGTGGCACAGCGAGCTGAAATAACGAGGCAATTATAGTAGCACCCACAGCTATTATGACGCGTCCGGGATATCGCATGCATAACATAACGATACGCCATAATATTTGAGCGTCATTACCTATTTTACTGTCAATATTGGGATCTAAGGTAGTCAATAAATAATCCAGTTTTAAGCAAACAAAATGTGGTTACCGGAGCCTTGTCGGTAATAGATACGAATACTATATAGAATGTGTTATTTTATTTTAATTTTGAACATTATTTTTTATTTTTACTATAGTCTATTATTTACGTTAGAGTGGGCATGGTTTTCAGTAAATATAACTTTTGTATGTTATATTTAAGTAATGAATTAGTCCTTAAAAAGATATCGCTCCAGGATGTCTAGTTACCAGGTCTGTTAGTTCGGCACAGTTTTTTGCTCCTACTTGGCGCATAGACTCAGATATTTCTTCGAAGAAAAAATCTATTACGTGCTTGGGCCCTTTAGGTCCCAAAGCTGCTAATCCATACATAAAGCAACGACCTGACAATGTAGATTTTGCACCTAAAGCTAGGGCACGTATAACGTCTTCTCCGCCACGAATACCACTGTCAAATAGAATGGTGGTATTATTACCAACGCTAGAAACAATTTCTGGTAAGACATCGATGCTCGCAGGAGCGCTCTCCAATTGTCTTCCACCGTGATTAGAGACTATAATACCGTCAACACCTATTTCGCTGGCTCGATTAGCATCATGAGGATGTAAAATACCCTTTACGATCAGAGGACCTTTCCATTTATCTCTAAATTTTTCAACTTCACTCCATGTAAACGTACCTCCAGATTGCTTTCGTGCAAATTTTGCCACCTCACTATTGGGTAGTTTACTTCCCGCATATTTACGATAGTTAGCAAAGGCATTTTGACCATTTTTACATAAAGCAAATAACCACGCAGGATGAGGGAGTACATCTACAACCGTTCGTAAACCTGGGCGATAAGGTATAATCAGTCGATTGCGCAGTTCTCTGGGGCGCTTAGTTCGAGCTGGTACGTCGAGAGTTAGTATTAGGGCATGGACCCCTGCTAATTCTGCTCTTTTTACAAGATCAAAATTAAT
>JAQWSA010000099.1 GCA_029243445.1 Alphaproteobacteria bacterium | reverse complement strand
GAATGTCAGTGCCTCTACCAGCCATATTTGTAGCGATAGTAACAGCACCTGGTTCACCGGCTTGGGCAATTATACTGGCTTCTTGGTCATGGTAACGAGCATTGAGCACATGATGAGGAATTTTTTTCTTTTTAAGTATATCTGCTACTTGCTCAGATTTTTCTATTGAAACTGTTCCAACCAGAACAGGTTGTTGTCGATTATGACAATCTGCTATATGATCAACAATAGCGTCGTATTTTTCATCCAATGTTCGATATATCTCATCATTTTTATCCACTCGAACCATAGGTTGATTAGTTGGAATATCTATGACATCCAGTTCATATATTTCTGCGAATTCCCCTGCTTCTGTCATGGCCGTTCCAGTCATGCCAGAAAGTTTAGGGTAATTACGGAAGTAATTTTGGAATGTTATAGAAGCTAATGTTTGGTTTTCATTTTGAACCGTAACCTTCTCTTTAGCTTCTAGTGCCTGATGTAAACCATCAGAATAACGACGTCCTTCCATCATCCGACCTGTAAATTCATCAATGATGATAACATGATCATTTTTTACTATGTAATCTGTGTCACGATTAAACAATTTATGGGCCCGCAGAGCCTGATTGATATGATGGAGAACACTTACACTGCTTATATCGTAAAGACTTGTTCCAGTTTCGAGCAGTTCAGCTTCAGTTAGTATGCTTTCTACATGCTCAACTCCATCATCAGTCATGTTGATGCTTCTAGCTTTTTCATCTATTTCATAGTCTGCTTCGATAAGATTTGGAATTAATATGTCTATTTGTTTATAAGTTTCCGAAGAATCTTCGACAGGTCCTGAAATAATTAACGGAGTACGGGCTTCATCAATCAATATAGAGTCAACTTCATCAACAATTGCAAAGTTGAAATCCCTTTGCACCATTTCCTGGAGCTCAAATTTCATATTATCACGTAAATAATCGAACCCTAGTTCATTATTAGTTGCGTAGGTTACATCCGCCGCATAGGCTTCATGGCGTTCTTCATCTGAGAGCCCATTAGTAATACAGCCCACTTTTAGTCCAAGAAAATTATAAACCTGCCCAATCCAATCGGCATCGCGTTTGGCTAAATAGTCATTAACCGTGACGACATGCACGCCCAATCCTTCTAGAGCATTCAAATATACAGCTAAAGTTGCAACCAGAGTCTTTCCCTCTCCCGTTTTCATTTCAGCTATCATACCATTATGTAGTACCATACCTCCTAGTAGCTGTGCGTCGAAATGACGTTGCCCAAGGGTTCGCTTTGCCGCCTCTCTTACGGTGGCAAAAGCTTCAACTAGTAAACTATCTATTGAAGCACCATTTTTAATTTTCTGACGAAACATGTCAGTCCTTGACCTTAGTTCATCGTCAGAGAGCGCTTCAAGGCTGGATTCAAGCGCATTTATGGCATCAACGTTCTTTGATAGCCGTTTTAGATGTCGGTCGTTAGCTGAACCAATTATCTGTTTAACGAGATTGACTACCATCTTGTAAATTCATTCCTTTGGGTGTTTTTGCATTGATAAAACCACCACTCTTTGGCAGCGTGTCTTATATACCCTAAAAGATGGAAATTAATACACCCTATCTAAGATTCAAGTAGATAACTGTTAACGGCAGCAAGACAATCAAATTCTTTGGATTATCTAATTATCCTTTTTCTAAGAGCTCAAGTGGGTAATAAATTCCTAATTCATATATCTACTTTTAAGTTAAACGTTGAAATTATTTAGTCATTATGTAAATTATTTATAATTCTAGGTCTTCCATATGTTAGCAAATAAAGTTTTTTATCAAAAGTAATAAACTCCTAGCATATACATTTATCACCCTTTATTAACATTTGTTTACTAAAGCTTAATAGGATGAATAAAATATACAAATAATTACTAGATGTTTAACAGTTTAAAATTCTTCTAGACAGTGAGTTGGTGAATGATTTAATCAGCTCTCATAAAATATAAATGTAGAGTTCTGCTATCAATATATTTTTCATCCTCAGAATTGTGTTTAATAAGTTTGAGACAAGCATTTGGTTGTATAATTAATGAAACAACCACCGATATAACTTGGGGTATCAGTACTATGAGTAAGTCTCTTGTTTCAGTGGTTTCTCCGCTAGCACCTAAAAGTTTTCCTTCTATTAAATCTGTACCAGGAGTGAGTTTAAGCGGTCGAGCAGTAGGACTAAAGTCTAGTGGTGCTAAAGATCTAATGTTTGTGGAACTAGCCAGCCAAACAAGAATTGCTGGTGTTTTTACGCGTTCACGTTGTACCTCAGCACCTGTTGATTGGTGTAAACATATTTTACCGCATGGTAGAGCAAGAGCTATTATAGTTAACTCAGGTAATGCTAATGCATTCACAGGTGTTGATGGTGAAATAGTTGTTAAAAATACTGCGAATAAAGCAGCAGAGCTAATAAGCTGTAGCCCAAAAGAAATCTATATAGCCTCTACAGGTGTTATAGGTGAGCCTTTACCTCCATTTTCAATAGCCAATAAACTATCTGCAGTTAGGCGTGGGTTGGGTATAAAATCATGGAAGACAGCAGCTGAGTCAATTATGACTACAGACACTTTCCCCAAAGCCGCATCTAGAGTAGCTAGAATAGGAAATGCTGAGGTAGTAATTTCAGGACTTGCTAAGGGTTCAGGTATGATTGCACCTGATATGGCCACTATGCTTGGCTTTATCTTTACTAATGCACGCCTTTCTAGTCAGGTTTTACAAAAACTTTTATTTAAAGCGACTGAAAATTCATTTAATTCTATTACGGTTGATGGTGACACTTCAACATCTGATACAGTTTTACTCTGTGCAACGGCACAAGTAAGTGGACAACCGAGAGTTAAACGGGCTGGTGATTTAATCCTTTCTGATTTTTACAGAGCTTTAGAGGAAGTTTGTATAGATCTAGCGCAACAAATAGTACGTGATGGTGAAGGTGCTCAGAAATTCATAAATATTATTGTTTCTGGAGCTCAGTCAAAGAGAGCTGCCAGAGTTATAGGCCTTGCCATTGCTAATTCACCATTAGTAAAAACTGCTGTAGCTGGCGAAGACCCTAATTGGGGGCGTATAGTCATGGCCATAGGTAAAGCTGGTGAAAAAGCCAGTCGAGATAATCTATCGATTGATATTGGAGGAATTACAATTACTAAAAATGGTCGGCGGGTGAATGAATATGATGAAAGAATCGTAGCAAAATACATGAAGAGAAAAGACATTAACATAAGCGTTGATGTTGGTGTTGGCCGCGGACGAGCCTCAGTGTGGACGTGTGATTTGACTCATGACTATATTTCAATAAATGCTGATTACAGGAGCTAAGCTTTGGGTGCTCCAAGTCCTCCTTTACTATTAGTTAGCGCTGTTGCATTAATTGATTCTGTTGGTCGTATATTATTAGGTCGAAGGCCGAGCGATAAACCAATGCCTGGGCTTTGGGAGTTTCCTGGAGGGAAAATTAATCTAGGGGAAACTCCTGAGGAAGCTTTAATTAGGGAATTAAGAGAAGAATTAGCTATAGATACTAAAGAGAGCTGTTTGGCTCCAATTGCATTTGCTAGTCATAGATATGATAAATTTCATCTACTTATGCCTCTATTTGTTTGCCGTGTTTGGGAAGGCATACCTCAACCTATTGAAGGACAAGAATTAGCTTGGGTAACTGTAGGTGATATGAGAAATTATCCAATGCCCCCAGCTGATATCCCATTGGTAGCAATGTTGCGAGATATTCTATAATTTATTGGATAAATATTTAGCTATAATCTAATTTGAAGGTTAGTGTAAAAGTAATAGTAGAAATATTGCAAACTTTTGCACTTAATTTAAACTCTAAGTTATTTTTTTAATTGATTAAAAGCTAATGATAAGCCAGTGATTCCTATAGCAAAGCCAAAGTAATTTACTGATTGAACAGCTATTGAAAGTAAAAATTGTGCAGTTATTGAAGATCCAATAAATGCACTAAATGTTGTGGCTAACATAAGTACAACCACGCTGCCTAATAGCATAATTAGAAATGGAATTACCACAACAGCTAAACACATGCGCCAACTATTTCCTTTGGTAAGTTTTATGGATTCCCCAACAGACATAATTGTATCAGTAGCTGCTGCTGGAAAGATTAGTGCTGCTCGGGCATATATTAAACCGGTCATAATAAATAAAGCACTTAAAATTGGAGCAATGGGCAAGACTATTGATAATAAGATGGACATTAAGAAAAAAAGTCCAAATAAATTTATAATTAGTAAAATTAATTTTATAAAAAAATTCCAGTGCCGTCTATTCCAGTTCATTGCAGCACCGACAGTTATGTTTTCTGAACTAATTAATGTGCGTCTAAACCAGGCTACCGCAAAAAGTGTATAAAAAGCTAAACCTACTAGCCAGTTAAGAATACCTCCCAATATTAGTTTTACGGCTAGTGGTTTTTGCAATTTTTCTGAGTTATCAAGTAGGATACGCGGATCACCATTAAAGGCAGTAATAATTGTCCCAATTACTGCAACCGCTAAAACCGGAACGAACGCGACTGACAACAATTCTTTTCGGCTATTCCATGTGTCGTGGTAAGCTTGATTAATTATATCATATACAGGTAATTGCATAGTTAGTTACTTTCGCAATTTATAAAAACATCTATTTATATGGTTGAACCTTTTCACCTGTCGAGTATTCATCTACTTCTAAAACATCAGCTAGTCGTGCTGCGGCACTACCTGGCGCTAAAGCCTTTGGTTGATTTTTTTCTGGAGACCAGCCGGTTAAGTATATAATCTGAAAAGTTGCTGGTATTACCCCCTGATTATCGGCAAATAGCGTCATATACTCTTGGCTCGCAGTTTTTAGCGTATCTCTGCCGGTAGGTGTTCTTTTTCTATCAAGCATTACATTTGATTCACCCATGCCCCGTAAATCAGACATTAACTTTATTGGATTCCGATAAGTTACCGTCAGTGTATCACTATCGGCAACAGGTAAGGCAAAACCAGCTCGTTGCAAAAGCCCAGCCGCCTCACGTAAATCAATGAAGGGAGAAACTCTTGGGCTTGCGCCATCTATTTTAGAGGATTCTGCAACTAGCCATGCTTGTCTCAGTTCTGAGAGTGTGGATCTTCCAAAGAGTATAGCAAGAAATACACCGTCAGGTTTAAGAGCCCGTTTTATTTGAATGAGAGATCCTGGAAGGTCATTCACGTGATGCAGGCTGGCACAACTCATAATAAGGTCAAAGGTAGAATCACGAAAAGGTAGAAATTCTTCATCGGCAACTATCGAAGTTATTCCCGTTTTATTTTTTGAATCCTTTGCCATTCTGGTAGAAACATCTGTTTGAATTAATGCATCAATTTTTTCTTTGGGTAGATGTTTTATTTCTTTAGCTACAAAACCATTGTGGCACCCAATATCTAATGCAAGAGAGAAATTCCGTCTAATATCAGCCAAACGATCAACCAACCTTTTAGCTAGTTCCTGGAATAAAAAGTCGTGTTCAGGCAACGAGTTATTCGCTCTTTCACGGCGTTGGCGTAATAACTTTCGATCGAATATATCTATTTGTTTTGTCATATTAGTCTATATCAAATTGCATTATAGTGTTATTCAAACTTAAACTAGCGAATTACAAAACAGAATGTGAATTATTTATGCATAAAACTAGTTTAATATAAATTTTCAATACATATTTAGGTCATTATATTTAATAGCTTAGCCTTACTTATTCCATTAATTGTATTCATCCAATGAATATATATGATATCTTATAAATTATAGGCTAGGGATATATTTCCTTGATAACCAAATTGTTTTTATTCATGGATTCTATTTTTATTATAAAATGTCAATCTTATAAATTTGTTATTCGAAGAATATCCAGTTCGTACTTGAAATTAATATTGGAGACTTAGAGGGAATGTCTGAAGTTGAAATATATACTGGCGTAATGTGTGGGTTTTGTACTGCTGCCAAACGTTTGCTTCGAGAAAAAGGTGTAAACTTTGTTGAAATGGACGTTACGTCTCAACCTGGTAAGCGCGATGAGATGATAGAACGTACAAATGGCCGCCGCACAGTTCCTCAGATATTTATTAAGGGTGAATACATTGGCGGTTGTGATGATTTATATACCCTAGAGGCAAATGGTGAGTTAGACACAATATTAGGTTCACCTTCATGATAGCTGAGAGTTTGAAGAACTATTTTTTTGTTTTATTGCGCAAATTCTTTGTATAACGGCAATCCGTGGAATTTTGATCATACCACTTTCATATGCAATAACATTTAGGTTTCCATCAACTAATTTTAATAATTCGGCAGGCTTAAGTAAGTATTCTGGATTATTTGGCTTCCCAAATGCTTCATTTCCACAAGAGAAGGTTTCATATATTAATATGCCACCATTATCTACAGCTGAAATTATGTGAGGCATTAAGGGGCGCCATAGATAGTTGGTAACAATTACTGCATTGTATGTCTTCTTAGGCAGTATATTTGTGCTAGAAATTGAATATTTTTCTAAATCAGTTTTAATTAATTCTACGTTTCTATTTTCTTTTAAATCTGCTAAGCCGCTTATATCACGGTCCAGAGCAGTTACTTTATGACCGCGATCAGCAAAATAACGTGTATGACGACCATTACCGCAAGCAATGTCCAGCACATCACCCGTTATTAAGGCAGAAAAACGAACTACCCAGGGTGAAGGAGGACAAAGCTTTTTTAATAGTGGATCCATCTTGTTTTTATTTCAGCACTTGTTATTTTATTATCAATACTCAAATTTAACATTATAGAATAGTGACTCAATAGTTTTTTAGAACTTAATATAAGTGGCCGAAGTTATATGATATGATTAGCTTTAATCTAACCTGTTCCAAAGGTCATGAATTTGATGGATGGTTCCCTAATTCAGCCCGGTTTGAAGAACAGATAAACAAAAAACAAGTTTTGTGCCCGGATTGTGGTGATAAGATTGTTACAAAGTCCATAATGGCTCCAGCTGTAGCCGCTAAAGGTGTAAGCAAACGCAATGATAAAGTAGAGCCTCAGGAGATGCGTAAAGTGCTTACGCAAATGCGCAATCATGTTGAAAAAAATTTTGATGATGTTGGAGATCAATTCCCCGAGGAAGCCCGGAAGATTTATTACGGCGAATCTGAAGCGAGAGATATTTATGGTAATGCCACAGATACTGAAGCCGAGCAGTTAGCTGAGGAAGGTGTTCCGGTTGGTCGTTTACCTTGGGTAAAGCGGCCAAATAGTTAAACTCGCTGTATAAAAAACATTACCGATTAATTAAGTTTTTTTCCAAAACCCATATAATTTACGTCAAGGTTATATTTATTAAGTGACCATTTGTCGGACAATGGGCTATAGGTTACACCAGTTAGCTCTGTAACATTAATTCCTGCCCTTATTAGCGCTTTATCGAACTCTGATGGGCGAATAAATTTTTTCCAATCATGTGTACCTCGAGGTAACCACCCAAGAATATATTCTCCTCCCACAATTGCTAGTGCAAAAGCTTTTGCAGTACGATTTAAAGTTGAAAAAAACATTAAGCCTTCTTTCTTAACTGCTGCTCCACATGACATTAAGAAAGATTCAAAATTAATAACGTGTTCTACTACTTCCATATTTAACACAATATCAAATTGAAGGTTTTCTTTGTTTAATTCTTCGATTGTAATTTTTCGATAATCTAATGATAAAAATGATGTTTCTGAATGTATTTTAGCTACTTCAATATTACGAGACAAAACATCTATTCCGGTTACATTAGCCCCTAATCGTGCAAGAGGTTCACATAAAAGTCCACCTCCACATCCGATATCAAGAACTGAAAGACCCTTAAGAGGTGTTAAAGATGATTTATCTAGATTAAAATAATCACAACAACTATTACGAATATATTCTAGACGCACTGGGTTAAATTTATGTAATGGCTTAAATTTTCCTTCCGGCTCCCACCATTCTTCAGCCATAGCCTGAAATTTATCTAATTCTACTAGATCTATAGAAGATTTGATATTAGGGTTTTTATTAGTATTGGCCATGATTAGTCCTATCAACGCCACTTGTTATAAATTCAATTACTTACTATGGATATGCTATACTTTA
The DNA here is from genome assembly GCA_029243445.1 of Alphaproteobacteria bacterium. Next base: position 261 of record JAQWSA010000099.1, on the reverse strand, counting down.
TTTACAAGTAAGCGAATTGACGCGGCATTAGCATAGAAATTTAGTTTATAGAATATTGCGGGGTAATAAAATTGACTAATGGTGTAGGCAATAGCCAGATAGTCATGAAGTTTGGTGGTACGTCGGTTGCTAATATAGACCGTCTGAGAGCCGTTGCAGCTACCGTTAAAGCTGAAGTTTTGCGCGGTAATAAAGTGGCGGTTGTAGTGTCTGCGATGTCAGGAGTTACCAATGACCTGATTGAACTAGCTAACGAAGCCG
>JAQWSA010000098.1 GCA_029243445.1 Alphaproteobacteria bacterium | reverse complement strand
TGGTTATTCTCAAGATCCAATAGCTATTCTTGAAAGAACATTTACCGAAACAGACGGCTATGATGAAATGGTTATACTTAGTAATATATCTTTTGTTAGTCACTGCGAACATCACATGGCGCCTATCATAGGAAAAGCACATGTAGGGTACCTTCCAGATCAACGGGTTGTTGGGATAAGTAAACTTGCGCGTATAGTAGAAGTCTATGCCCACCGTTTACAAATACAGGAAAAAATGACAGCACAAATAGCAAACACAATAAATAACGTTTTATCTCCAAGAGGCGTCGCTGTAATCGTCCAAGCATCACATCAATGCATGACCACACGCGGTGTTAATAAACCAGGAGTAGACATGCATACGAGTCATATGCTTGGTGCATTTAGAGAAAACCCTGCTACTAGACAAGAATTCATGACTATGATCGGAAATGGATCATAAGTCAGTATTTAAAATTAGCGAGTAAGAATATACTGCAAACAAAAATATCTCAGTTAATTAAACTTGAATGCAATCCATACACCTATTCCAGCTGAAAGACCCGTGAGTATTGCGCCCCATACCATATCAACTATGGTTACAGTTACTGACCATCCTTTTATTGTAGCTAGATTGGTAAGATCATAGGTTCCATAAGCGACAAGACCAAATATTCCCCCCATCCAAATAGCATTTAATATTGAATTGGTGTCAATCGCAGGCTTTAGAACTAGAAATATTAGTCCAAATACATAGAGAAGGTAAAATATGACAGCCGCAGGTATAACAGGCTTTTCCAACAAAAGTGGGCCTATATGAGGTTTGTATAAGAAACGACTTGCATTAGTTAACCATATAAAATCTACGATTATGAAAACAAGAAAAGTAAAAAGAGAAGCTAATGCATATATTTTTAGCATATTTAAGTCCCTACTTATGATTTTAGTTAAACTAATATTACGTTTTAAATTTGAATATGGATCACAGTTAAATTCTAAAATTCATAAATAATAATAAGTTCTATTAATTTTATAGATTTATCTCCGACATAAAATTAATTAAATTAAAGCAAAAAATGAAGGCATTTGCCATAATGAATAGAATTATAATTCATTGGTTTCGACAAGATTTAAGGCTTACTGACAACCCATCCTTAAACGAGGCTTCCAAATTAGGAGAGGTGCTTCCCCTATATATATTTGATAATGTAAATGTAGATAGAAATTCAATTGGTGGAGCAGCTCAATGGTGGTTGCACCAACAACTTAATTCGCTAAACAAATCACTTGATGATAAATTATGTATTTTAGAAGGGGACGCTCTAAAATTAATTCCTGATCTTATAGCAAAGACTGGGGCATCTGGTATTTTCTGGAATCGTTGTTATGAACCCTGGCGTATATCTCGAGATAAAATACTAAAAGAAAACATACTATCTGAGAACATTGAGGTGCGAAGTTTTAATGGCTCGCTACTATGGGAACCTTGGGAAGTCCTTAAAAAGGATGGATCACCATATAAAGTATTTACACCGTTTTATAAACGAGGTTGTATGGCTGCGGATCCACCTCGCACGCCTATCCATAAACCTAAGAGTATGAAATTATATTCGGCAAAAAATCATTCTCAATCTTTATTATCACTTTCTCTGCTAACAAATAAGCAATGGGAAGCTAATTTAGCTAAACATTGGAACATCGGCGAATCTGCTGCACAAACACAGCTCCATACTTTTATAAATAGAGCATTAAAAAATTATAAAAATGATCGGGATTTCCCAGCAATTTCATCAACGTCCAAACTTTCAGTACACCTACACTGGGGTTCAATATCACCAAACATGATATGGTATGAGACTAAAAAATTACAGGAAACAAAAAACTCAAATATAGGTATTAATACATTTATGTCACAACTTGCCTGGCGAGAATTCTCATATTCACTCCTATATTATTTTCCTAATTTACCAAACAAAAATCTTCAATCAAAATTTGATAATTTCCCATGGCGTAAGGATAGAAAACTTCTAAAATCTTGGCAAAAAGGTAGAACAGGATATCCAATTATTGATGCTGGTATGCGAGAACTTTGGGAAACTGGGTATATGCATAACCGCGTCCGAATGATTTCAGGCTCTTTCCTTGTAAAAAATTTACTTATGGACTGGCGTGACGGAGAAGCCTGGTTCTGGGATACTTTAGTTGATGCCGATTTAGCTAATAATTCAGCTAGCTGGCAATGGATTGCTGGCTGTGGAGCTGATGCAGCTCCATTTTTTCGTATATTTAATCCCACTAGACAAAGTCAGAGATTTGATCCTAAAGGATTATATATAAGAAAATGGCTTCCCGAGATATCAAGGCTTCCAACCAAATATATCCATGAGCCATGGCTAGCACCTAGTGACGTTTTATTAAATTCTAATATAGTTATTGGAAATAATTATCCACATCCCATTGTAGATCATTCCGTAACAAGAAAATATGCCCTAGATTGTTTTAATAAAATTAAAAACAAATAACTTAACCGAAAACTTTTTGAAAGCAGTCTAGAAAGAGATAGACTTTCCATCCCAAGCATAAAGACCTCCCGATGATTCAATACTCAAGTCATCAATTACATTTAATAACTGAGTGGCTGCTAAATCCTTATCAAATAGGCGATCTTTAGATACACCTCTTTGAAATGGTAGCGATAACTTTGTGTCTACAGTACCGGGATGCAGACTCACGCACAATGCAATTGGATTTGTACGTGATAGCTCAACTGCGAGGGTTCGGACTACCATATTTAAAGCAGCTTTAGATGCTCTGTAGCTGTGCCAACCGCCTGTATGATTATCAGAAATGCTTCCAATTCTAGCTGATAACACTGCAAAAACCGACTTACTATCCTTTTTAAGAAGTGGAATTGTATGTTTTGCCACTAATGCCGGACCGATACAATTAATAGAAAAAGATTTATTAAATGAATCATAACTTAATGATTTCCACGTTTTTTCAGGCCTAATCAAAGTATCGTGGAGAAAGCCTGTGGCAACCAGCACCAAGTCCAACCCATTACCAGAATTAGCTATATTCTCAGCTGCTCCTTTAATTGATTTTTCATTGGTTAGATCTAACAAAAGAGGGGTAATCATATCAGAATCATATACTAACTTCTTTCGTGCGGCTGCCCATATACGTGTACTAGGATTTTTAGAAAGATTATTAATAACTGCTCCACCAATACCTCCGGAAGCCCCTACTACAAGTACATTTAATGGGTCTGCCATAGATTTCATATTTATAAAATTATAGGTACTATTACTTGTTAACATCGTTATTTAAGTTAACCCTAATATTCCAAGATAATGAGAAAAATCGATTTTTATACATACGCATTTTTTATTTTCTTTTAAAAGAATTTATTACTTGTACGTATGCTAATATAATTTGGATGACATTAATATTTTACGTGTTCGATTTGTGTGTATTTATAATTTAGAATTCTATAAAATAGGTAATTAAAATTTAGTAATTTCGTCAACTGATCTATTTATAAATATTCTGCGTATATATATAAAAAGTATAAAATGAGGAATAAATATGCGTCTTGGTTACTTTACTATGCCTGTTCACCCACTTAACCGTAACTATACAGCAACACTAAAAGAAGACCGAGAAACAATAGTATTTTGTGATGAGTTAGGTTTTTATGATGCGTTTGTAGGAGAGCATCTTACAGATCAGGCTGAGAACATAACTAATTCAATGCTTTTTCAAGCAACTCTAATAAATTCCACTAAACAAATTAAACTAGCTACGGGAACAACGAATTTATCTCACATGCATCCTGTCTTAATTGCTGCACATGCAGCTATGTTCGACCACCTCTCAGAGGGCCGGTTTATTTTAGGTATCAGCCCAGGAGCGCTAAGATCTGATGCCGAGGCTTTAGGCATCATTAATGAAGATAGAAATAAAATGTTTGCGGAAGCAATTGATGTAATTATTGCAATCTGGGAAGGTGAATCACCATATAATATTGATTTAGATAATAACAGATTTAAAGTTAGCACATCTGAAACACGATACCCTGAAGTTGGCTATGGTATTCTCCCAAAACCATATCAAAAACCTTATCCAGAGATTGTTGGAACAGTAGTAGCCCCCTTCTCCAAGGGAGTAATATCTATGGGAGAAAGAGACTTTCATCCTCTTTCTGCAAATTTTTTACTTCCCAAATGGGTTGCTACTCATTGGAAAAACTACTGTGAAGGTAAGGTTAATGTTAATAATAATGCATCTATTTCGGACTGGAGGGTAGCCCGAACAATATTTGTTGCTGACGATGATTCTACCGCTAAAGAATATGGAAAGTATGATACAAATAGTCCGTATCGTTTTTATTACAGCCAAATACTAAAAAAGCTCATAAGAGGGAATAGACAAGCAGTCTTTAAGAATCACCCAGATGAACCGGATGAGTCTATAACACTAGATCGAGTAATTGAAGACCTAGTAATATGTGGAACCGTTGATAGTGTAGTAGAGCAAATTTTAGCGCTTCGTGAGATAACAGGAGATTTCGGAGAATTAGTTTATGCTGGTATGGACTGGGTAGATGAGGACCTTAGCAAACGTTCTCTTCAATTGATGGCCGAGGAAGTGATGCCAAGAGTAAATGCTCATATTGAACCTCAAAATGAATCAGCTACTGGTTAGTTTAAGTAAAGTAATAATTAATTCTTTCTTTGATACCTAACTTCTTATTTATAATAAATTACTTTTAGAGTTAATCTTGAAGAACTTAATAACCTTTGTTTCAATAATTATAATGTCAGCATTCTTAACATCAAACGAAGTTTCAGCGATAGACCTGAGTAAATACAGATGGAAAAATAGATTAATAATCTCATTGATTTCCGAAAGTGGATATTCTGAATCTCAGCAACAGAGCAAAAATAGAGATATAGAATTAAATGGATGGAACGAACGAGATTTAGTTCTTATTGAGTTAGGTCCAAATAATATTATAAAGATAAATGGAATCTCTAAAAATAATATGAATTCTGAAAATTTAAAAAATTATTTTTCTGCTGAGAAATACAGTTATTTATCAATAATTTTAGGCAAAGACGGTAATGAAAAATTAAGATCGCAAAAAGCTATCTCCAATAAAACCATATTTGAATTAATTGATTCAATGCCAATGCGTAAACAAGAAATCAAAAATCAGAAATTTAATTTATTAAAATAGTTTCTTAAATTATTATTAAATATAATAAACGCTAAATTTATAGCAAATATTTCTAAAATATATAATAATCAGTCTAATTTAAATTTCTTACTGGGGGGAGTGGCCATGGGAATAGTAACAGAAATTATACTTCCACTAGCTTTAGCGTTTATTATGTTCGCTTTAGGCTTAGGACTTACCTTGGCTGACTTTACCAGAGTAGCTAAAATGCCACGAGATTTCTTAGTAGGCTTAGCTTCCCAGTTAATACTCTTACCCTTAACCGCACTCTTACTTATCAGCTTATGGAATCTACCTGCAGAACTTGCATTAGGTGTTATGATAATAGCAGCAGCACCTGGCGGTGTAACTTCAAATATTTTAACTTCATTCGCAAAAGGGGATGTAGCTTTATCAATATCTCTTACAGCTATAATCAGCCTTGTAAGTGTTATTTCAATTCCGATTATAATAGGATTTTCCTATAATTTTCTCATAGACGGCAACGGCCAAGATATTAATATAAATAAAATAGCAATTAGTGTGTTCCTTATAGTTACTATACCAGTATGTATTGGGTTAGCTTTTAGGCATTTTGTTTCAAATTTTTCAATACAATTTGAACCTTGGGCAAAAAAAATATCAGCTGTATTATTTGCTCTAGTACTTGTAGGCGCAATAATTCAGCAACGAGAAAATATAGTTGAATATTTTGCGCAGGCTGGGTTGGTAACATTGGCACTTAATGTGGCAATGATGTTTATCGCCTATATTATTGCTACATTTTTTTCGTCGGGGCCAAAACAAAGGACAGCCATATCTATTGAATGCGGTTTACAAAATGGAACACTGGCTATTGCTGTGGGCACATTATTATTTGGAGGTGGACCAGTTATTATACCGGCAGCTACTTATAGCCTTATAATGTTTGCAACAGCATTGATTTATATAACTTTTGTGAGAACAAAAAATTAAATCTACCATAAAATAATAAATACAAAACCACAAAAATATTTGAATATCTAGAATCTATATCCTAGTAAACTTCTATTAAACAAAACTGTGTTCTCTAATGAAGACAACTTATACTCGTAACGCTATCCTAAAGATTGAAAGCTATTAAGTATTGCCTAAATTTCTATTCTTATCCGTCAAAAGTATTCCTGTATTATTCTGGAGTTCATCTAGGCCTCTAAATTTCCAACCACGACTTATAACATTAATTTTTTTAGTATTCGGACTATTACTATTTGGACTTGGTGAGGCAATATTAATAGCGGCTAGCATAGGAGTTAGCCCATGGACAGTGCTCGCACTAGGTGTCAGTAATGTAACGAGCTTGAGTATCGGAGCATCCACCTTTTTAATAAGTGTAATGGTTTTATTATTCTGGATACCACTAAAACAAATGCCCGGTATTGGTACCATTCTAAATGTTATAATTATTGCAATAGTTTTAGAGTATATAATACCCTACTTACCTAATCCAAAAACGAGTTTTCATATGATCATCCAGGCATTAATAGGTGTTTTGGTAACAGGCATTGGAAGTGCAATTTACCTGATATCTAACCTAGGCCCAGGGCCGAGAGATGGTTTAATGACTGGATTACAAAAACTCACTAATCTAACAATTTCGATGGTTAGAAGCTCCATCGAGGTAACTGTAGTCATTATAGGGTGGTTTTTAGGAGGTCCTGTTGGTCTTGGAACGTTACTATTTGCTTTCTTAATAGGACCAGCTGTAGCTACCAATATTTACATACTTAATAAAATATTTAATATTAAATATAAAACTAGATAACGGCACATATGTATAAATATAACGAAAAGCCGAATGAGCAATATCTTACAAAAAAAAACTGGCTAACTTTCTTTTAACCTTTAGTTCAAGTAATTTTGAACTATAAAATTCTATTTTACAAAACATCAGGCTTCAGATGAAGAAAGTTTCTAGTTATTCTCAAGCATATAATGAATGGCAATGGATAATACCGCAGCACTTCAATATGGGAGTTTCCATATGCGACGCTCAGAATCAGAGTGCTACAGCGCTAATCGTTCCACAAATCAACGGAGCACAACTCGAATACTCATTCGGCGATTTAAGAAAAGAATCCAGTAAGCTTGTAAATCTGTTATTAGCAAATGGGCTGTCACAAGGTGACCGTGTAGCTATACTACTACCTCAGAAAGCAGAAACTTTAATAGCTCACATTGCGTCCTACCGAGCAAATTTTATAGCTATGCCTCTTGCACAGTTATTTGGTCCCGATGCCCTTGAACACCGTCTTACGGATAGTAAGGCTAGCGTGGTAATCACAGATCAAGCTGGCTGTAAAAAGATTGATCAAGTAAAACACCCCTTGCCCGACTTAAAGCTTATTCTTTCCTTAGATGGAAAAACCGAATGTGGTTTACATGATGTCCAAGACTTTTACGCAGAAATGGCGCGGGCAAGAGATTTTTTTGATCCAGTCGTTACCAAAAGTAGCGACCCAGCATTACTAATATATACTTCAGGTACAACGGGAAATCCAAAAGGCGCTTTATTACCGCACCGTACTATGATCGGTCACATACCGGGTGCTGATTTTATTTTTGACTTCCTACCCCAATCTGGTGATGTAATGTGGACACCTGCTGACTGGGCATGGATAGGCGCTTTAATGGATTCTGCTATGCCGGCATTGTATCATGGTATACCCCAAGTGGTTAATCCTCCAGGACGATTTGATCCTGAAAAAGCATTCGACTTGATGGACCGCTATGGAGTGCGTAATGCCTTCATACCGCCAACGGCTCTAAAAATAATGAGACAGGTAAACGAGCCACGCAAACTGTGGAGGTATAATTTACGTTCTATGTTTTCCGGTGGGGAAGCTTTAGGCACATCGTTGATTAATTGGGGAAGAGAACAACTAGGAGTGACAATAAACGAAGCTTATGGTCAAACAGAATGCAACCTTATTGTTGGGTGTTGTTCTTCTGTTATGACCCCACCTGATGGATCAATGGGCCGAGCAATACCTGGCCATGAACTTAAAATTCTCGACAAAATAGGCAATACAATGCCTGTGGGTGAACTAGGAAATATATGTGTGAAATCGCCTGACCCAGTTATGTTTCTAAAATATTGGAATAACCCAGAAGCAACTAAAGAAAAATTCATTACAGACTCTAAAGGAGATCAATGGCTTAACACGGGGGACAAAGCTAGGATAGATGAAAACGGCTGGTTGTTTTTCATTGGCCGTGCAGATGATGTAATAAACTCAGCAGGGTTTCGTATTGGACCTGCCGAAGTAGAAAATTCTTTACTAACACACCCGGCTATTTCCATGTCAGCGGTCATAGGTGTTCCTGATGAACTACGAGGAGAGTTAGTCA
>JAQWSA010000097.1 GCA_029243445.1 Alphaproteobacteria bacterium | reverse complement strand
TTAAAAAAATTACTTGTATCGGGTAATATTTTGGTTAGGTAATTACCACTAGCATTACTAGTATCAATATTTTTGATTAGCCCATAACTGTCCGTATACCATTGGCTGCCTGGAAAATTATGGCCTAGTAGAGCCGCATATTTTTTAGCTTCAGAATCTATGCCCAGAGCGGTGTAAGCCTCGGCTATTCTATGCAAGGCTTCCGGTGTATGGGTCGTATATTGATACTTATCTATGACTTTTTGAAAGCGATTAATTGCTGCTAGATATTGGCCGCGATTAAGATAAAAACGTCCTACTTCCATTTCTTTTCCGGCTAAGTGATCTTGCGTGAGATCTATTTTTAATTCTGCATCACGGGCGTATTTACTATTTGGAAAACGTTGTACGAGATCCTTAAAAGAAGTTAAAGCTAATTCTGTTATTCTTTGGTCACGTCCAACATCGGTGATTTGTTCATAATAGCTTAGTCCTTTTAAATAATAGGCATAAGCAATATCACGGTTACCTGGATGGAGTTGTATAAAGCGTTCTAAACCTAAAATGGCATCATCATATTGGCCTCTTACATAAAATGCGTAAGAGCCCATTAGTTGAGCCTTTATTGCCCAGATTGAGTATGGGTGTTGACGTTCTACTTCGAGAAAGAGGCTGGTTGCTAATTCGTATTCTTTTTCTGTCACATGATCAATTGCTTCATTATATAGCTCTTGGACAGAACGTTCTGTATATTCTGCTTCTGGAGTTTTAGAACAACCAAAAACGCAAGAAGCAACCATCACTAATGCTATTAACCTAGAAGCTTTAGAGGTAAAGGTTCTTCTGCAAGAATTAGAAATCTCGTTTTCTTTAGATTTATGCCGGACGATCGGCTGTCGCCTGTCGTTCAAATTAGCCTTCCGTACTTTCGAATCTGTATTCTTTACTGACGAATTGTTATTTAGGGACAGATTATACCATTAGATAAATATAATCCAATGCCTCAAGTACAGAATAAAAAATATTTACGCGATAGCTAGAGATGGCAGGTCTTCATACTCTTCGCCTATATTACTTTCTTCAAGCATAGTGGTTGTGTAATGCCACGATTCTTGGTTAGATAATAATGACCTAAGAATTGCATGATTTAGTGCGTGACCAGATCTATAACCCTTAAAATGTCCAATTATAGGTGCTCCAACCAAATATAAATCACCAATACAATCAAGAATTTTATGCCTTACAAACTCGTCTTTATAACGCAGGCCACCCTCATTTAGTACTTCATCTCCATTAACAACCACTGCATTATCCAAACTTCCGCCTAGTGCTAATCCCATGGAGCGAAGCTGATCTACTTCTTCAATGAATCCGAATGTTCTAGCACGGCTTAATTCTCCCTTAAAGGTGCCGTTCACCAAATCTATATTCATACATTGTTGGCCTATGGCATTAGAATTAAACTCTATCTCGAAACTAACCGAAAATCCTGGCCCTGGAGAAAGTTCTACTAGACGACCATCACTTTCAACACTGATGGGTTTAAGAATTTGAATAACTTTACGTGGAGCATTTTGTTCTACAATACCGGCGCATTCAATCAAAAAGACAAAAGGTGCTGAACTACCATCCATTATGGGTAGCTCGCTTCCTTCCACTTCAATGTATAAATTATCTATTCCGCAACCGCGCAACGCGGCCATCAGATGTTCAACCGTTGCTATTGTATTTCCTTCATTGTTCCCTAGTGTTGTACATAAGCGATCATCGACCACATTATCGACGTGAGCATCTATGTCTGAGGTATCCTTTCCCTCATTTATTTGTCGGAATACGATCCCAGTATTTTCTGGGGCAGGAACAAGTGTTATTGAAACATTTGTTCCTGAATGGAGACCCTTACCACAGCAGCTGATTTTACTTTTTAAACTGTGTTGCATTGCAAATTTATAAGATTTATCAACCAACGCTGTAACTGTATGATCCAATTTTAAATGCCTTTTGGTCTAAATAAATTACTGGGTCTAAAAGACCGGTATCAATACTGATTATGTGCAAGTTATTTTCATAGATTGATACAAGTCTGTGTATCAATCAGTCCTGACATACACAAATCAATCTTTATTACAGTTTGTTGCGTATAGGTTTCGCGAATAATTAAAATTTGCGAAACCTATACGTAAAGATTAATTTGCTTGTCGACGAAGAAATGCGGGTATTTCTAGCATTTCATCATCGGTAGTATGGGCCTCTGAAAGGGATGTGGGCTCAAGATCGCTTAATGATGTTTGTGTTGGCTTAGAAGTTTCAATTTCTTCTGAACTATTTTGTGGGGATGACATAGTATTTACATGATCTTCATTTTCGAGTTTAGGTTTTAGAGTGGTTTGATCATTATTAATTTGTGTGCTTTCCGGATCAGACATAGACGTATCGTTTATAGTCACTGCTTTATCCGAAGTTTCAGTGTTACTAGTTTTGACTACATCAGTATTTATTTTCTGCTGGTTCGTATCCTGCTCCTCATCCACTGTTTTTCGATGAACTGCACCAGTAACTTTTTGAAAAAGGCTTCGTCCCCGACGCTTTTCAACTTGTGCCGCTCCGTTCTGCATTGCGGCTTCTGCGAATGCATTTGGCGAAGTCTGCGATATTTTTGGTCGAGCAACAGCTTCTTCTGGATTTACTGCTCGAGGCGGAATAAACGGCTGTTCGTTTGATAAAACCTCCTCTGCTTGATTCACTTCAATTTTTGAATTATCCACCTCAGTAGTAATCAGATTATCAATATCAGAATCGGCAGGCGCATTATCTGTATTGATATCAAGAATTGAATTTGGTTCTGATTCCATCAATTTCGTATTTATTGTCTGTTCTGCTGTTTCTTGAGTCGTTGACGTCTTATCCGAAGAATGAATATTTTTAGAACGATCAGAATCATGTACTAGAGATATCATTGGTGACCGGGATGCTGATGAAGATTCAGCATCTATACCGGTAGACACGATCGAAACTCTCATAGTGCCTTCCATTTTTTCATCAAACGTAGAACCAAATATAATATTAGCTTCAGAATCAACTTCTTCTCTAATACGGTTAGCGGCTTCATCTACTTCGAAAAGGGTCATATCAAGGCCACCAGTTATGTTTATTAGAACACCCCTCGCGCCACGCATTGAAACATCGTCCAATAATGGGTTAGCAATAGCCGCTTCGGCTGCCGCTATTGAACGGCCTTCACCAGTAGACTCACCAGTACCCATCATGGCTTTACCCATTTCACTCATAACAGTACGGATGTCTGCAAAATCTAGATTTATTAATCCAGGCATTACCATTAAGTCGGTTACTCCACGTACCCCAGAATGTAATACATTGTCCGCCATGCAGAAGGCATCGGCAAAGGTGGTATGTTCGTTACAAACTCTAAACAGATTTTGATTGGGAATGACAATAAGAGTATCAACGAAGTGCTGAAGTTCCTCAATACCTTCTTCAGCAGATTTCATGCGATTATTACCTTCAAACTGGAACGGTTTAGTAACTACTCCGACAGTTAAAATACCTTGTTCCCTAGCCGCTCTTGCTATTACTGGAGCGGCTCCTGTCCCGGTACCACCTCCCATTCCAGCAGCAATAAATGCCATGTGGCTACCTTGCAAATGATCTAATACAACATCTATGGATTCCTCAGCAGAGGCTCTACCTATGTCAGGTCTTGCGCCTGCACCCAAACCGTTAGTTATATTGATTCCTAACTGTATTCGTCTTTCAGATGCGCTTAGTGATAAAGACTGGGCGTCTGTATTAGCGACAACAAACTCTACTCCTTCAAGGTTTGAAGAGATCATATTGTTAACGGCATTGCAGCCTGCACCTCCAACGCCGATAACTACTATACGTGGTTTCAGTTGATTTTCGGTTCCAGGTGCGCTTAAATTTAGTGTCATGTCAGCCTCCAATTTGTGACGTCTGAGGGCAAAAGTTATTTAAAGGTAAAATTTACTATTTTTGTAATAACAGTTTGCTAGCCGGGTTTTTCCCAATGAAAAGAGATATAATTCTTATTTTTTACATTAAGTTTAGAAGTGTTCATTGAACCAATTACCGAGACGGTTTCCTAAACCGCCCGACTCCTTTTTTATGCTTGGTGTTGATGTTGATACAGCAGACGGTTTTTCTATTGCGTAGGCAATTAACCCTGCACTAGTTGCGAATGCTGGACCCGACATAGAATCAGGTAAGCCTCGAAGCCTAAGCGGTCGCCCCATGCGAACTTGTTTGTCCAGAACGATTGTAGCAAGTTCCTGGGTCCCTTGTAATTGGCTGGCGCCACCTGTCAGGACAACTCGGCGTCCTGCTATTGCATCAAAACCACTATCCGTAAGCCGTTCACGAACAAGTTCGAAGGTTTCTTCTAAGCGTGGTTGTATTATGCCATTCAACAAAGAGCGCGGAATATGGTTAGGGCTATTATGTTCATCTTCTCCAACGTGCAAAACATCTATTAATTCATGTTCATCTGAGGCGGTAGCCATAGCTGCACCGTGCAATGTCTTTAAGCGCTCAGCATGAGCAATCGGAGTCGACAGCCCCCTGGCTATATCGTTAGTCACATGTGCACCTCCAACTGGAACAATATCAGTAAAAACGGCATCTCCATCTGAGAAAACAGCGATACTGGTAGTACCAGCTCCCATATCTATAACAGTAACACCAAGGTCTGTTTCATCTTCAACAAGAGTAGAAAGACCTGAGGCATAAGGTGCAATAACAAAGTCATCAACCTCAAGGTGGCTCTCTTCTATAACACTACGAAGAGTTCTAATAACTCCATTTGCGGCAGTAATCATATGCATATTAACTGATAGGCGTTCGCCAAACATTCCTCTAGGATCACGAATGCCATTATTTCCATCTACTGCGTATCCTACAGGGATAGAATGAATAAGTTCTCTTCCAGGACTATTATCTACTTTTTCTTTAAGGGTATTTGAATGAGAATGAGCTTGGCCATTTCCATTTCCATTAGCATTTAATGATACGGTTCTTTGAAATACTCTTTGTAAATCAGCATCATCAATCTGCAGACCCCCAATATCTACATCAACCCCTATAGTTTTTGATAAGGGCCGTCCCCCATTTAGGTTGACTGTTACCGTCGTCCTTATATTATCCCCTGCCATTTGCTCTGCTGCAAATACTGCTTTTCTAATGGCGGTTTCGGCCACTTCAACGTCTATTATGACTCCGTTTTTTAATCCAGCACTCACCTGTAAGCCGCTGCCGATAATTCTTGGCTGAACTATTACTTTAGTACCATTTTCAACAGGCGGTCGTTCGACTCTAGCTATCAGGCAACATACTTTGCTCGTACCTATGTCGAGGGCAACAATTGTACCTGTACGTGCGCGGTTTAGACTTTTAGTCACAATGGTAAGTCCTTTATACCTTAAGTGTTTTCGCCAATAACTTTCTTTTGCTTTTTTTCCTGATTGTTAACGCGGACTATCAACCGGTCAGGAACACGTAAATCGACAGCAATGATGTTGCGATCAAATAAAGAATGTTTGTTTTGATATTCGTAGAGTTGGTTAAGAGCAGTGGAAATTTTTTCTGCTGGGAGTCGAATCTCTATATTATTTCTCAATCTTAAATTCCAACGCCTTTCTGAGACTCTAATCGCTACTTTAACTTCATTAAAAATCAAAGGGTACTCATGTAAGCGCTCAATCAGGACAGCGGCATTTTTTGCAGCACCTTGTCCAACAACTAACGGTAGGTCGGAGTATTTTGCTAAATTTCGTTTCTGTATTACCGTACCGTCAGTATCAATTAATACTGGGGCACGGCGATTGCGTTGCCAAAGAGCTAGTGCCTTTCTTTCTTTTATATCCAAGAAAATAACGTTTGGTAAAACTCTTACTAAGGTTGCCGATTTAACCCATCCAAGTGATTCCACACGCAGCCTAGCTTCCTTAATATCAACATTTAATATTGGCGTTCCTTTTTTAATATCTAATGTTTCTAACAAATCTGATCGGGAGGTCGCCTGGCTTCCCCTCAAATAAATTGATTCAACTACCATTCCGGCAGCTGCGGTTGCTTCAATTACACTATTTTTTGCTAAATCCATTTTATTTTCTACCCAACCCGAGCTCACTGCAGACCAGACCGTTCCTGTGACACCAACCAAAAATACTATGATTACGGCAAGAACAGTGATTCGCCTCTGTTTCAATTGGGAAATAGTTGGTCGATTAGCAATTTTTTTATTTTTAGGTGCTTTAGGGATCAATCGCATTGGGCATTCTCCACCATCCAGCTAACTAATTCAGGAAATGAAATGCCCACATGATGTGCTTGTTCTGGAACCAGCGAAAGACTAGTCATACCAGGTTGCGTGTTAACCTCGAGCATAACTAATTGATTTTTTGTATCATCATAGCGTAGGTCTGACCGGCTGATTCCTCGGCATCCTAGTGCTTCATGTGCTGTTGCTGACCACTCCATAGCTAATTTATATATTTCAGGTGAAATAGATGCAGGGCAAATATGTTTAGTTTTACCATCAGTGTATTTGGCTTCATAATTATAAAAACCTGATCTGGGTATTAACTCAGTTACCGCAAGAGGACGAGATTCCGAACTATTTCCCATAACCGCCACTGTTAGTTCTCGACCTGGAATATACCGTTCAACTAATAATACTTCAGGCATATCAATAAAATTTAATGGGTAGGTGGTGTTTTCCAGAATAATATGAACACCAACAGATGACCCTTCATTTATGGGTTTGATGACATATGGCGGTGTCATTAATTCGCTGTTCCTAACGTCAACTGAGGTTGCCAATAAGGCTTCAGCTGTTTCAATATTTTGAGAATTAAATATTTTGCGGGCGGCATATTTATTCATTGCTAGCGCTGATGCCATAACACCAGAATGAGTATAAGGTATGCGCAGTAAATTAAGTAAACCTTGTATACAGCCGTCTTCACCGTACCGCCCATGTAGTGCGTTGAATACAACATCTGGGGGTGGATTAAGTGCATCTAGCAATGCATTTATATCTTCTGATACATTTATTCTGTTGACAATATAACCTGCTTCTTCGAGAGCCTTTGAACATTGTTCTCCTGAGTTAAGAGATACTTCTCGTTCAGCGGATATGCCACCCATTAGAACAGCTACTTTAGTGCTCATGATATATCCTCTGCTGGGGTTCCTATACGCTCAAGTTCCCATTCCAGTTGCACTCCTGTAACTTCACGAACTCGCCTTCGCACTTCTTCTCCTAAACCTTCTATGTCGGCTGCATTGGCTCCGCCTAAATTTACTAGAAAATTGCAATGTTTCTTGGATACCTGAGCATTTCCAAGTCTGAGACCCCTACAACCTGAGCGATCAATCAGCTCCCAGGCTTTTTTGCCATTTGGATTTTTGTACGTACTTCCCCCAGTGCGCTCTCGAATGGGTTGCGCATTTTCCCTTGTCTCCTGAACCAATTCCATCGCTCTCGTGATATCAGTTTTATTACCCCAAGAACCTGACATTATGCAGCCTGTAAAAACCCAGTTTGTAGAAATATTACAACCGCGATAACGGGGTCCCCAATCCTCTAGAGATAAAGATTTGATTTTTCCTTGTGGAGTAATAACCATAACTTGGGTTACAATGTCTTTTAGTTCACGACCATAGGCTCCAGCATTCATTCTCAGGCCACCACCAATAGTACCAGGAATGCCAGCAAGAAATTCGAACCCTGATATTGCTTCATCGCGAGCGATCTTTGCGACATTATAGTCTAGGGCCATAGCGCCAGCATATATTTGACTACCTTCGGTTCGTATAGATGAAAATGGTCTTCCCAGCCGGATTACGACGCCGGGTATTCCTCCATCACGTACAAGTACATTTGATCCAACGCCTAGCAATGTTATAGGAATATCTTTGGGTTTATTATAAAGAAAATTAGCTAAGTCTTTTAAATCAGCTGGCCTATATAAAACTTCAGCTGGTCCCCCTGTTCGGAACCAAGTATATTTTGCAATTTTTGCATTTAAGTCATACTTCCCCCGCACTGCAGGCAATTTTTCGATTAAATCTATTGAGTTTTGAGGCTTGTTTATTATCATGTCAGTTTTATGCTCTCTGACTTAATAATAGAATTTAACTCTTCAGGTAGTGATTGTGCCCAATTAGTTATACTTCCGGCGCCCAGGCAAATTATAATGTCATTAGTTTTTGCTACATTAGCAACCAGCTCAGCAAGGTTATCAGGATTAATAAGAGGGCGAACATCTCTGTGGCCATGATCTCTTAGTCCTGCAACTAGAGTCTCGCGGTTAACGCCCTCTATCTCTAATTCACCTGCTGCATAAATGTCACTAATTATAACAGTATCAGCATCATTGAAACATGTGCAAAAATCTTCAAAAAGACTTAAGATTCGTGAGAAACGATGGGGTTGAAATACTGCTATTACGTTACCAGACGAGCTACTACGTGCTGCATCCAATACTGCAGAAATTTCCACGGGATGATGTGCATAATCATCAATAATTGTTATTCCCGATACCTCACCTACTTTTGTAAACCTTCTGTTAACACCAGTAAAACCAGCTAAACCACGACGTATAGATTCATCATCGATGCCCATTTCTATAGCCAGACCTATTGCAGCCAGGGCGTTTTGTGCATTATGTGAACCATGCATTGGTAGCTTCAGGTTATTAATAATTCTTTCAGTACGCTCTCCTCGGTTAGCAACCTCAACATCAAAACTTATACCATCTGGTAAGGATTGTAGATTAATACCTCTAATATCTGCTTGACGAGAGAATCCATACGTAATTATGCGCCTGTCTGATAGTAGAGAAACTAGGGCTTGTACTTCTGGGTTATCGATGCAGAGAGTGGCGAATCCGTAAAAAGGAATATTGGAAACAAAAGCAGTAAAAGCATCACGTAAGGAATCAAAATCACCGTAAAAATCAAGATGTTCGGGATCGATATTAGTAACCACTGCAATGGTAGCGGGCAATTTAACGAAGGTACCGTCAGATTCATCTGCTTCTACTACCATCCAGTCACCTGAGCCTAGACGAGCATTAGTTCCGTAAGCATTTATGATACCGCCGTTTATTACGGTGGGATCAAACTTTGCAGCATCTAAAACAGCTGCAACTAAAGATGTTGTAGTAGTTTTTCCGTGCGTGCCTCCTATTGCAATTGACCATTTCAAACGCATTAGTTCGGCTAACATTTCAGCACGGCGAACTACAGGCATTAGTTGGGCACGGGCACTTACCACTTCTGTATTATTTTGTTTTATAGCCGTCGACACCACAGCCACCGATGCGCCTTTTAAATTTTCACTGTTATGGCCAATAAATACTTTTATGCCCAACTCTTTTAGTCTTTTGGTATTACTACTTTCTGATACGTCGCTACCTTGTACAGAATATCCCAGGGCATGAAATGTTTCTGCAATTCCGCTCATTCCAATTCCACCTATACCAATAAAGTGAACAACACCAATATCAAGAGGTAGAGCCTTCATAACTCCGTTCCCCCTAATTTTTTGTTATTATTATTTAAATCACTATGGATGGGTAAATTATCTAAAACCAAATCTGCAAGTAAATCTGCAGCTGCTGGATTGCCAAGTTTTTTTGCTGCTTCGGCAACCCCAGTTAGCCCCTTTGGATTTTCGAGTGCAGCTTCTAACCATCCAGCTAGGGCGCCAGGAGTAAATTCTGATTGTAGAAACACCCAACCTCCGCCTCCTTGTTCAATCGCACGGGCATTACTAGTTTGATGGTCGTCAATAGCGCTAGGATAGGGAACATATAAAGCCGGTCTTCCAGCTGCGGTTAATTCAGCTACCGTTGAGGCTCCAGAACGGCAAATAACCATGTGAGAGTTAGCAATTCGTTCAGGTATGTCTTCGAAAAACGTTGCCAGCTCTACATTCATTTGTAGTTTTTCATAAATTTTCTTTACTTCTACAATATCTTCGGGGCGACACTGCTGGCTAACTCTGAACTTTAATCTAGTTTTAGGAGAAATAGTATTAAAAGCTGCTGGAACGATTTTAGAAAAAACTTGAGCCCCAAGACTGCCACCTAGAATAAGAACCTCTATTATATTATTTGGTGGGAGGTAAGGTTTGCTTGCAAGGTTAGCAATTTCTTTACGTATAGGATTACCTACAACTCTTGCTCTGGAAGTACCTGATGCGCTTAGTTTTGCCGTTTCATTAAAAGATAACGCAAAGGCA
>JAQWSA010000096.1 GCA_029243445.1 Alphaproteobacteria bacterium | reverse complement strand
CAGTTTTTTTGCTACCCTAGCATCGCCTGCTGCCACAGCTGCTAACCCATCGGTTAAAGCTCTATACCCTCTGGCTTCAAGTCGATAACGTCTTGACTTTAATACTTCTCGAGGTCGTCTTTTTATCCATTTCCATACTACATATAAATTAGACAGAAAAATCACAGTAATTAAAACGGCCAAAGCCATAACACCAAATGAGGTCTCTAGCTGCCATCCCTGCCACTCAATAAATACTGCACCTGGCCTCTCCACAAACCAAATCACCACCGCAACAGCAACAGCCACTTCTAAAAGAAATACCACCGTGCGCCACATTACAAGTTACCATCATTTGTTTGTAATCTTACTATAGCTATTTCTTCCAGCTGGTTTAAAGCCAATTGCACGCGGGTATAATGAGAGGCGCTCTTTAACCAAACCATAGAGGCCTTTTCGTTCCCTCCTAATAATTGGCTTAGGTCGGAAATAGCACCTTCTATGTCACCTCCATTAACTTTGGTTTCTGCGCGACCTAATAAAGCCTGAAACGAATCACCAACTAGTTCTTCGCCAGACCTCTTTATTATTACCAAACTATTTAATCTCTGTAGAATCCTATTATCCCAACTGGCTCCTGCTTTTCTTAAATTAGACTTAAGTAGCGCTCGCTTCATATTGGCGAAGCTATTTTTAAGCTCCAAAGGTGTTGGCATTTTCTCTAGAGAATATTTATCTAATAAATCCAAATATGGTAATATTCTTTTATCCGATGCAGATAATTTACGTAAATTAGTTATAATGTCATCATAGGGATCACCAGATTCAATATTACCCCTCAATAAACCCACTAAAAGCATCAAACTCGGTCCATCAATTAGGTCCCGTAATACGATAGAGGGATTATTATTACCTAATATTGCCAGTTTGCTTTCCAATTCGAAAACTTTATCCTGTAATGACAGTACTTCTAATTTTGAAACCTCAGTTTGATCAGAGAATTTTTCATAGATAGTAATTATTTTATTTTCTAGGTGTTTTACGTTATCAAAAACTTCTTTTAAGGTTTCGGCCGAAAGAAGATTGCCAGACCTTTGGTCAGATATAAGGGTAATATCAGACTTAATACCTGATATTTCAGCCATCAGGCTTTTTCTAAAGGACGTTAAGTCGTTTTTTTCAAGCGATGATTCTAGGTTATTTAGTCGCTTATCTATTATAGAAAAATCACTAGCCAAGATCAGCTCAGTTTTATGTTCACCACTAGACCAAAAAAGCCAACCGGCACAGCATAAACTAACGATTAATGCACTAACTGAAACGAAAAACACCCGTCTATTTGATTGTCTTTTATCGTTATAAGTCTGAGAAGAAACAAACGGTGATTTATCTTGAAGAATATGGTCTTCTGTATCTATGGCAATTGTTTTTGGGAATGTTAAATCTAAATCATACTTATTAGCTGCCGCTAAAATATCTACTGTTCTGTTCTGTGGTATAGACTGTCGCTGCTTCCAGCCCTGCACAGTGCTCACCGGGATGCCCAATTTTTGAGCCATGGGACGGATCCCACCAAATTTTATTATAACAAATTCAGCGTCAACCAAACTAATGTCTTTTATTTCATCCATGTATGCACCAACATTATTGCCGTACGTTTGCACGGGTACAGCCTAACTTAGGCTTATTTATATCAGGTTTTTGTACGTACGTAACTGTTTTCCTAGTGTACGCCTCTAAGAATTAATAAACAAGGATATTAATGAGGCCTGATTGGGCATTGGAGCAACAAATACATTAGCAAAGTTGATAGTCAGTGCATTTGCTACGTTATCACTTAAGCAATAAGCAGAAATCACATGGCAATTATTTTGGAGCTTAGATTCTTTAACCAATTTAGAGAAAAGAGAGGCACTAAGGGGAGAATAAAATAAAATATTACTAATTGAGCCACTTGAAAGAGCAGAATACGCCTCCTCCGGTAAGTTACTCGCTTGTTCTACTTCATAAAGAGTAATGCGTATAATTTTATAACCATCACTAGTCAAATCACCCACAAGATTACCCGCCACATTACTTCCAGAAGCATAAACAATTGCTCCTTTATCTGGCTGCAGCTTTTGTTTTATTAATCCAGTAAGGTCCTTAATACTTCCATTGGCACTAAATACTACGGAAAACCCATTCTGCTTAGATATGTTGGCACTAGAATCACCTACAGCAAAAACGGGCACCTCCCGACTACTTAAAGCACTGGCTAGAGCTCTAGAACCATGCAAACTCGTTACCAGAACAGCCTGTACTCCTGATAAATCAATCTTAGCATTAAAGTTCTGATTAATGTTTAGTAAGGGTGTAATTAACGAATCAATACCATAATTTTTCAATAACGCCGCGGTTTCATTAGCGTCGGTTATTGGCCGAGTTATTAATACCTGTTTTTTTATGTTTGAATTCACAACAAATCTTCAAAAAATTTAGGGCCTGCCAGTCTTCGCAGTTCATCGCCAACAATTTGCCCGATAAGAACGGGTTCTAAAATTTTGCCAACATAAGAAAAACTTTTTAATCCACTACCATCTGGCCATACCAGCATTCCACTAAGATTTATCTTATCACTTTCAATAGTTGCTAGCCCTCCAATTGGAGTCCGGCAACTACCATCGAGTGCTTCCAACATAGATCGCTCAGTCGCAACACATATTGACGTAGGAACGTGATTAACCGGTGCTATAAAATTAGCTGTATTAATATCAGATGACCGGCGTTGTATGCCGATAACACCCTGCGAAACAGCTGGAAGAAACTCGGTCGGTTGCAATGGTGTGCCAATTTTATCTTCTTGCCCTATCCTTTTCAGACCAGCAATTGCAAGTATCATCGCATCAATCTCACCTGCATCTAACTTTTTAAGTCGAGTATCGACATTGCCCCTCAGCAAAGATATTTGTATATCTGGTCGAATAGAAAGTAACTGAGCACTTCGACGTATTGATGAAGTACCCATGCGCGCACCCTGAGGTATTTTTTCGATGGACTTTGCGCCCAACAAAGCATCTCGAGGATCTTCCCGTTTCAAAAAACAATCAATAACCAAACCTTCCGGGATCTTGGTTTCAACATCTTTCATGGAATGGACAGCTATATCAATTTCTTTATTCAATAAAGCTTGTTCAATCTCCTTAGTGAATAAACCTTTTCCTCCAATTTCCGCTAATAACTTATTAGTGATTTGGTCTCCCGTCGTTTTTATGGTTATAAGCTCTGGCATTGGTAAACCAGGGTTGGCTTGAACCAACTGCTTACGAACCTGATTAGCTTGAACTATAGCTAAAGGGCTACCACGAGTGCCGATTCGGATATGTTTTTGCTTCATAGCTTGGTCATAAACCTCGAAGAAGTAGATGAAAAGATAATATTTCTTAGATACGATTAAAGACTTTTCCTAGTAGCTAAGCTCTTTTAAGGATATATCGCTACAAATGATTATTCTAGGTATAGAAACAAGCTGTGATGAAACAGCCGCAGCCGTGGTAGGGCATGATAGATGCATTTACTCTAATGTCGTCTTTACGCAACTCCAAGAGCATAAGCCCTATGGCGGTGTAGTGCCTGAAATTGCAGCAAGAGCTCATCTTCATTATTTAGATAACGTTATTCGAGAGGCTTTAGTTAATTCTGGCAAAGAATTGAAGTCGTTGGATGGCATAGCAGTTACTGGCGGGCCCGGATTAATTGGAGGAGTAACAGTCGGAGTAATGACCGCAAAAGCGATTTCTGCCGTACACAACTTACCTTTCATTGCTGTTAACCATCTAGAGGGCCATGCCCTAACAGCCAGACTAACAAATAACGTCAAATTTCCTTATCTTCTACTATTGGTATCTGGGGGGCATTGCCAACTTCTGATTGTAGAGGATATTGGAAAATATGTTCGATTAGGTACAACGATAGATGACGCCATCGGAGAAGCATTTGATAAAACTGCTAAATTACTTAGTCTGGGATACCCCGGAGGACCAGCGTTGGAATCTGCCGCCAAAAGAGGTGATCCTAATCGTTTTAAACTCCCAAGGCCATTATTTGGCCGCCCTGGCTGCAACTTTTCATTTTCAGGACTAAAAACAGCTGTTCGCAATACTGTGCATAAATTTCCAGACCGCCAGTTATCTTCTATTGATTCAGCAGACCTAGCTGCGTCATTCCAAACTTCAGTTGGGGATGTTCTTACCGATAGGTGTAATAATGCAATGGATGTATTTCTAAAAGCATATTCTATAGATAGTCCCCAGCTGGTTGTTGCAGGAGGAGTTGCCGCAAACTTTTATTTAAGGTCATGTCTAGAAAAACTATGTGATGAGAGAAAGGTCCAAATGATTGCCCCCCCTCCGGAGCTGTGCACTGATAATGCCGCCATGATCGCCTGGGCCGGCCTAGAACATTTGCGCCGAGGTGGGAGTAGCAATCTAAATTTTGCGCCTCGGCCCCGTTGGCCACTAGATGAGTTATAAACTTACGCCCAGCAATTATCTCGAACAAATAGAAAGTCATACTGCATAATGTAAAAAAGGGTAATAAATTGTAGCTTAAATAGAGTAATGGTAAAAAATTGTTATAAACCTATAATGTCTTAAGCCGAGGATGCTATGCATAGTTTTGGGATTATTGGAGCCGGTGCCTGGGGTACAGCCTTAGCAACGGTTATAAAAAGAGCCGGACATGAAGTTACAATTCGCGCACATGAGTACAGTGTCGTACAATCAATTAACTCAAAACATTTAAACAATGATTTTTTACCAGGTATAAAATTAGACCCAAAAATTTACGCTACACAAAGTTATGAAGAAATAGTTAATAATGATGTAATACTTTTGGCTGCACCTGCACAATTTATTCGCTCTATTCTAACCTCTATCTCTTCAAGTTTAGCTGCTAAAACTCCCCTGGTAATTTGTTCTAAAGGCATTGAACAAAAAACAGGAAAACTATTAAGTGAGGTCATTTCTGAAATTTCTCCATATAGTGTCACTACGGTTTTGTCCGGTCCAACTTTTGCAGAGGAAGTGGCTAAAGGCCTACCAACAGCTGTAACTCTTGCCTGCGAAAATATAAATAAAGCACAAAGCCTTGCCAACATAATCGGGACCCCTACTTTCAGGCCTTATACTTCTAGCGATTTAATTGGTGCCCAGATTGGTGGAGCCATTAAAAATGTTGTTGCAATAGCATGCGGTATTGTAGATGGTCGCGGATTGGGGCAAAACGCACGTGCGGCCATAATAGCGCGCGGGTTAGCAGAAATGGGGCGGTTTGGTGCGGCTCTTAATGTTAACCCTGAAACTCTCATGGGTCTTTCCGGCTTAGGTGATCTAACCTTAACTTGTACTTCTGAGGCCTCCAGAAACTACACTGTTGGAAAAAAGCTTGGTAAGGGGACTAGTCCAAAAGAGATAATGAACAACCGCCGCTCTATTGCAGAGGGCGTACATACAGCTCCGGCTGTAATAACCCGAGCTGATTCTCTCGGAGTTGAAATGCCTATCTGTAATGCAGTCAAAACAATACTTCATAATAATGGGGATCTCGATATTACCATATCTAATGTACTGGCAAGGCCTTTTAGATTGGAAACTCAAATTCACCAGTATTAAAGAATCTGAATATTAGAGGCTTAAAAATAAAATATAAAAAATATTTTATTTCTATGTATTATATTGTGCAGAGTACAGATATGCAAAAAAAGGGCAAAAACCTATGGCTTATTGGTTATTTAAATCAGAACCCGGCACCTGGTCTTGGAATGATCATGTAAAAAAGGGGGTGGAACACTGGGATGGTGTTCGTAATTATCAAGCTAATAATAATATGAAAGCAATGAAGGTCGGGGATTTAGGGTTTTTTTATCATTCTGTAAATGAAAAGAAGATTGTTGGAGTGGTTGAGGTGGTTAGCGATCACTATCCAGATCACACGGATAAAACCGGTCGCTTCGGAATGGTTGATTTAAAAGCCGTAAAGCAAGTGACCACGCCGGTAACCCTTAGCCAAATCAAGGCAAATCCAAAGTTATCGGACATGGTTTTAGTTAAAAACTCCCGCCTTTCGGTACAACCTGTTAGTAAAAGTGAATGGAATGAGGTCTGCCGCATGGTTGGAATATAAGGTTGCTAAAAAGAGCAGTGAAACAGATAACTGTTATATATAATTAAATTTGGCAGCACAGATGACCGATAATAATACCAATAAACCTAAAATGAGGGGTAACCGCCGTGTTATTTGTCATGTCACTGATATTTCTGAAGCTGGAAAAGGCCTTTCATTAAATAACATTATTAAAGACGACCCAGACCGTAAGCTTGATCTCTTTTTAGTAACCAATGGAGATGATGTTCATGGATATTTCAATATATGCCCGCATCAAGGTGTTCCCCTTGATTTAAAGCCAGATACTTTCCTAGACGTTGAAAGAAAATTTATACAATGCTCAACCCACAGTGCCAAGTTTCAAAAACATGATGGACTATGCGTTTCTGGGCCGTGTACAGGTTCAAAACTTATGAAGCTACCAATAACAGTTGATAGTGACGGTGCTGTTTTATTAGGAAGTTAATTATATACTAATGAACTTATAAGTTGATATTATGAATCGACAATAATTTTTGAATAATAAACAAGTACAAAGGGTTTATGAAACCCAGAATTGATTAACAGGCCAATATGAAGGGAGATATTGCCCGATGTTTCGCGATAAATTTCCAGTACCGCAAGAATGGGCCGACCGGGCCTGGCTTGATAATAATGCCTATAAAAAAATGTACGAAAGCTCAATTACCGAACAAGAAGAATTCTGGGCTGAGCAAGGAAAAAGAATCGATTGGATTAAGCCCTATACAAAAGTGAAGGACACTTCGTTTAATGAAGATGATTTGCACGTTAAATGGTTTTATGACGGCGTATTAAACCCTTCAGCTAATTGTCTTGATAGACACCTTGAAACTAGAGGCGATCAGGTGGCAATAATATGGGAAGGAGATGATCCTAATGAAGATGAGAAAATCACATACTCTGACCTTTATCAACGAGTGTGCCGTTTTGCGAACGGCCTTAAATCCCTAGGCGTGCAAAAAGGAGATAGAGTAACTATCTATCTACCAATGATCCCTGAAATTGCTATTTCTATGCTAGCCTGTTCACGTATCGGCGCAATCCATTCGGTAATTTTTGGAGGATTTTCCCCTGAGTCTATAGCTGGCCGAATACAAGACTGCGAATCCACATTCATTATAACATCTGATGAAGGATTACGTGGCGGACGCACAATCCCTCTCAAAAAAAATGTTGACCAAGCCATCGAAAGGTTGGGGGCAGACCAAGTTAATAATGTTGTAGTCGTCAATAGAACTGGGGCCAATATAGATTGGTTTAAAGATCGTGATATCTGGTATCATGATTTAATTGCAGGTCAACAAACGGACTGTGCACCAGAGCCTATGAATGCAGAAGATCCACTATTTATCCTCTACACTTCTGGTTCAACCGGTAAACCCAAGGGAGTATTGCATACAGCAGGCGGGTATATAGTCTATGCCTCAATGACGCATCAATACGTTTTCGATTATCATGAAGGCGATGTATATTGGTGTACAGCTGATTGTGGATGGATAACCGGACACAGCTATATTGTTTATGGCCCATTATCTAATGGAGCAACTACTCTAATATTTGAAGGCTTGCCAAATTACCCAGACGCTTCTAGACATTGGGAAATCTGCGACAAACATCAGGTAAATATATACTATACCGCTCCCACGGCTATAAGAGCCCTTATGAGGGAAGGTAATGAGCCGGTTAAAAAAACATCACGTCAATCAATTCGCCTTCTAGGCACTGTAGGAGAGCCGATAAACCCTGAAGCGTGGCATTGGTATCACGAAGTGGTAGGGAATGGGCGCTGCCCGATAGTTGATACCTGGTGGCAGACTGAGACGGGGGGCATTCTATTAACCCCTTTGCCTGGTGCAACAACTTTAAAGCCAGGATCAGCTACTAGGCCTTTTTTTGGCATTGAACCAATTATTGTTGATAATAATGGTAACATCCTCGAAGGCGCCTGTGAGGGTATATTGTGCATTAAAGATAGCTGGCCGGGACAGATGAGAACCGTATATGGAGACCACCAGCGTTTTATAGATACTTATTTCAAATCCTATCCAGGTCTGTTCTTCACAGGAGATGGTTGCCGTCGTGATGAAGATGGTTATTACTGGATAACAGGGCGTGTTGATGATGTAATTAATGTATCAGGCCATCGCTTGGGTACAGCTGAAGTTGAGAGCGCACTCGTCGAACATGACGATGTAGCCGAGGCTGCAGTTGTCGGCTACCCCCATGATATTAAAGGACAAGGTATCTATGCATATGTAACACTAAAACTAGGTATCGAGACCACTGAGGAACTTCATCGAGAATTAATTGGTTTTGTACGTAATGAAATTGGTCCAATCGCCACACCCGACTTGCTACAATGGGCACCTAGCCTACCCAAAACAAGGTCAGGAAAAATTATGAGAAGAATTTTACGAAAAATAGCTGCAAATGAGCATGATCAATTAGGTGATACCTCCACATTGGCAGACCCCACAGTTGTAGATGATTTAATAGATAATCGTCAGAATAGGGATTAATAATAGGTCAACATTACCCTAGCAAATATATACTAAAAATCGACACAGCGTCCGTCGCGTTCCCAATCCCCATACCGGGTTGGTTCAGGACCCTTAGGACCACCAATCTCCTTTATATGTTTTTTTTCTGAGGATTGGTCATTATCAGTAAATGTTTTGTTTTCAGATGGTTTTACTTTTGATTTAATAGGCTTTTTGCTCTTCGACAAAGGTTGATGCTCAGTAAATCCAGTGGGTTTTTGAGCCTGGGCCGAAAACAATAGTTTTTCTAGTGTAGATTTAATCTTTTTCATCTACTTAATATGGTGAGATCACTTTGTTTTGCCAAGATTATTTGAAAATAATCAATAAAATGAAGCTTATAAACTCTCAAGTTAGTTTTATTCAACTAAAATATACACAATATAGTACGCTATTTACTAAAAAACCTACATTTCGTACTTTATACACTATTTTGTGGTATTGCCCATATAACCCACATGATCTAGTCTATATATAGCTAAATAGCTCGATGTTTAGCTCTTTCTTAATTTTTGACCTTTTTTTATCAGAGGGTAAATTAAAATGGCTTGGACAGACGATAGAGTACAAAAGCTCAGGGAACTTTGGACAAAGGGACTAAGTGCTAGTCAAATTGCAGTGCAATTAGGCGGAGTAAGTAGAAATGCAGTTATTGGAAAAGCACACCGCCTAGGTTTAGAAGGTCGTCCCTCTCCAATACGCGGTGGTGGTAGTTCCCGTAGCAAGCGAAATCGAGCTATTAGCCGAGCGCTCGAGGCCAGGGCATTAAGAGGGACAATGGCTGATGAGGAAATAGGTGGTGAGCCAGTTATGCCCCCTCATGGACAAAAGAATATGGAGAGGCCACTAGCCCCACCTGCACGGCCGGTAAGCGATGTAAAAGAATGTCTTTGGCCTATAGGCGATCCCAGCGATCCTGGATTTAGTTTTTGTGGAGATGAAACCTCACCGGGAAGGCCATATTGTGCTAGCCACTGCGCGATGGCTTATATAAGAAAGGATCGAACAGCTGCCTAATTATCGGTTAATATTAGTTCGAAGCCACAGCAAAACGGGCACAAGATAAAGCCTCTAAAATTGACTCAACCTAAAAACAAAACAATTCTAGATGCACGTAAAGTAGCTTCTGAAATTTTAGGCGCAGTACTTGATAGAGGTATACCTTTAGATACAGTCCTCTCCCATTCCTATGCATTAAAGAATTTATCTTCACGAGAGAGGGCTTTTGCCAGACTATTAGTCATGACAGTATTAAGGAGGCGCGGCCAAATAGATGCCGCACTAGATGAAAAACTAACAAGAAAACTATCAAAACATAAGAACCAGGTTCGTAATGCTTTACGACTTGGAGTGGCACAATTATCCTTTCTTAAAACACCTCCTCATGCCGCAGTTAACGGAAGTGTAAAACTAATTAGTGAACATGGTAATAAGGGCATGACTGGTCTTGTTAACGCCGTGCTACGCACCATAGATAGGGAGGGTGCTAAAGCATTATCCGATAACATAGAGGCCAAGAAAAAGAATTTGCCAGGCTGGTTACTTGAAAGCTGGCAATCTGCTTATGGGGATGAAATAACTATCTCAATTTTAGAATCCCACCTTAAAGAGCCGCCAGTCGATATAACCCTTTCTAGTAGTTCTTTGCCTGAAGAATGGGCAAACAGACTGGAGGCTGAAATACTTCCCGTAGGTTCTTTAAGAAAACATTCTGCAGGAAAAATTACTGAATTAGATGGCTTCAACGAAGGAAAATGGTGGGTTCAAGATATTGCTGCTTCAATACCGACAAAATTATTTGGAAAATTAACAAACCGTAATATCATAGATTTGTGCGCTGCCCCAGGAGGAAAAACTGCCCAGCTGGCTTCTGCTGGGTCAAACGTTATTGCAATTGACGTATCATCTGAACGATTGCGTTTAGTTAAACAAAATATGGATCGACTAGGTCTCTCAGTTCAAACTGTATGTGCGGATGCACGAAACTATAAACCACCCAAACCGGTTGACGCCGTCCTACTTGATGCGCCCTGCTCAGCCACTGGGACAATTCGACGTCATCCAGACATTCCTTGGCTTAAGAAAAAAGAGGATTTAATAAAAACGTCTTTATTACAAAAAGAGCTATTAAACTCTGGTATTTCGATGTTAGCCTCCGGGGGTATATTGATCTACGCCGTTTGCTCTCTGCAACCAGAAGAAGGCGTGGAACTTATAGATTCCTTTATCCAAGAAAAAAGTGATGTCATCCGCTTATCAATTAGTATTAATGAATTACCAGAACTTGATAATTTATCTCAAGAACTTATTACCCAATGCGGCGACATTCGTACCCTACCCTGCCACTTTGATAAAAAAGGGGGTATGGATGGATTTTATATAGCTAGGATTCAAAAATTATAAACCAAAATCAAATGCTCATAATCACTATAGTCTTGCGGCGCAGAGCTTAAATCGGGTACCAAGGTTTCATGGCCAATTCGTCCTCTCTGCGCATAGCACCCTCCATTCTTGCTGCCGATTTTGCAAAACTCGGTAAGGAAATTAAAGCTATTGATATGGCGGGAGCAGATTGGATCCACATAGACATAATGGACGGTCATTTTGTACCAAATATTACTATTGGACCAGCGGTTGTTAAATCTCTCAGGTCATATACCAAATTACCATTCGATGTTCATCTAATGATTTCTCCTGTTGACCCGATGATCGAGGCTTTTGCCGAAGCTGGTGCAGATACCATCTCTGTTCATCCTGAATCAGGCCCTAATTTACACCGCACCCTACAAACTATACGGGGCTTAAAAAAACGTGCGGGACTCGTATTAAACCCGGCAACGCCAATAAATAGTATTGATCAAGTTATCGATATTGTGGATCTTATTCTGGTTATGACTGTTAACCCAGGTTTTGGTGGTCAAAAATTTATCACAAGCCAGCTGAATAAGATTAGGTCTATTCGTAAAATAATAGATCAACACATTAGTAAGGGCGGAGCTTCCATAGATCTAGAGGTTGATGGAGGTATAGATGCTAACACCTCAAAACTAGCCATAGAAGCAGGCGCAGATGCCCTCGTAGCGGGAACCGCGGTTTTTCATGGTGGTCCAGATTGTTATGCTGAAAATATTAAATCCCTAAGGAAAAATTCGGCTAAGGGTCAATGAGTATAGCGCTTATAGAGAACTGGCATTATAACGCTAGCAAGCTGCTCTACTCCACTCCAGGATACCATTATAGCCTTTTAGTAAGAGCTCCGCATAACCTTAATATCGTTCCACCCGACGCCTGGCCAGGAAATGCTGAACGAGGCACAACCATCCTTAATGGTGAATTTAGTTTTTTTGGTGTGTCTGTGCGTGGCGGCTTATTAACATGGCGTCCTAGTGAAATGAGTGATGCATGGCTGGCAGAACTTCACGGATTTGATTGGTTGCGAGACCTAAGGGCTTTAGGAGGAGATGGTCCTAGGCGAAAGGCACGTGATCTTGTTGAAGATTGGCTTTTAAAACAATCAAGCTGGCATGATATAGCTTGGCGTCCGGATGTGCTGGGAAACCGGTTATATTCTTGGCTTGGACAACATGATTTTTTCTGCGCTTCTGCTGATGATGAATACCAACATAACTATCTCCTTAGCTTAGTACGGCAAGCCAAACACTTGTCCAGGGCACTTCCTCGTGGTGTTAATAGAGATGATATGATTCTGGCTACTAAAGGTCTTTTGGCCGCAGGTCTATCGATCTCTGGGCATGAATCTTGGGTCTCTCAAGGACTAAAACTACTGGAGCGCGCCTGCACACAACAGATTCTTCCAGATGGCGGACATATATCTCGAAACCCAACAACCCAAGCGCACGTTCTTCGACATCTAGTCGATATCCGAAGCTGTTTTTTAGCTGCCCAAAGGGAGGTTCCAAGTTTTTTAATGGCAGCAATAGAACGTACGGCACCATTTTTGAGAATGCTTCGGCATAATGACGGGGGACCTGCTTTATTCAATGGTGCCAAAGAAACCCCGGGCTGGTTAATTGATATGTTGCTTACTCAAGCAAACTCACGAGGGCGAGCTCCAACATCAGCCCCTCATTCAGGATTTGAACGTATCGTCGCAAACCGTACAACTATAATTATGGATACGGGGTTTCCTTCAGATAGCAATTCCCATGCCAGTACCCTAGCGATAGAAATGTCAAATGGGCGTGAACGAATTATAGTTAACTGCGGCGCACGTTCAGGAGCAAGTGAGCCCTGGTCAAAAGTACAAAGGTCGACAGCTGCTCATTCAACGATGGTAGTTGACGATACAAATTCGTCAAACATTTTAAACGGTAAAAAATATAACCGTCGGCCAAGTAAGGTTATTATTGATCGAAATGAAACAAATGGAAATATATGGATTAGCTCAAGCCACGATGGCTACGGCTCTATATTGGGTGTTACACATCAACGTAGATTATATGTTGATTCAAGTGGAGATGATATAAGGGGTGAAGATACAATATTTCTAGACGGCTACGGTACAAGACAACCGCGTGGATATGCTGTTAGGTTTCATTTACATCCCAGTGTTCAAGTATCACTAGTCCAAAACGGCAAGACAGCTTTACTGCGGCCTCCAAGTGGTGTGGGTTGGAGACTAATTGTAGAAGGGGGTATTTTATCCCTGTCTGAAAGTATTTATCTAGGCAGCAATGATGAAATTAGACGTAGTGAGCAAATTGTAGTATCAGGTGTTTTTGAGCCCCCCGATAAAAATGGAGCGATTGCCCGGGTCGTCTGGGCCCTGAAGAAAGTTCTTAAAAAGCCTTAAACTACATAAACATATTGTGAACCACCCCCGGCCAACAACCATAGCATCTCGAAAGATCCAATGACCGGTTTATACATAACAATAATAGCTTTATTTGTTGGTATTATTAGTTGGTTTTTAGTCGGACGTATTCGATTTGTTTTGTTGAAATTTCAACTGCTTGATTACCCAAATAAACGCAGCTCGCATACAAAACCTACAGTGAGTGGGGCAGGTATAGGTGTTCTCGCTATTCTATTACCAATTTGGATAGTCATAACATTCCTGTTTCCACCACAAAGCCAAGCGGAAGAGATGTCAAGGTGGGTAATTCCCGGCCTCACATTATTGCTGGCGACTATTTCATTTCTAGACGATCTAAAAGGCTTACCTCAATTAACACGACTACTAATTCACGCAGGAGCAATTATTACTGCCGTACAGTTACTACCCGGACCAATATTTACAAGTTTTTTGTACCCCGCTCTAGACATATGTCTGATTACTATAGCTTGGATTTGGTTCATAAACTTATTTAATTTTATGGACGGAATCGATGGTATTGCTGGCGTTGAAACCATTGCAATAGCATTAGGAATATACGTAATAGGGTCAGTTTTTATTCCTTATTCTTCTATTTATGGCCAAAATTTAGTTATTGCAGCCGCAATGGTAGGTTTTTTAATATGGAACTGGAGCCCAGCAAAAATATTTTTAGGTGATGTCGGTAGCATACCATTAGGATTTTTAGTTGGTTGGCACTTGTTGAATCTAGCTGCAAGCGGATTCTGGGTGGCAGCCCTAATTTTACCACTTTACTATATAACCGACTCTTCATTAACCTTAATAAGAAGACTTTTGAGTGGAAAATCAATATGGGAGGCACATCGAGAACATTTTTATCAATCTGCAGTAAAAAATGGCCGGGCTCATTCTACTGTTGCAAAAGCTATTGCGCTAACAAACGTACTTTTGATGGTCTTAGCATTTTTTGCTGCGTATCCGGAATTACCAGATTTTATTTCTTGGCTAATACTTCTTTCAGCATGCTTAATAGTAGCCCTTTTAATAGTGTGGATGTTATATGGCAAAGATAAGACCGCCCAAACTTAAAAAATGAGTAAATACAACCCCTAATATGAATCTATCAAAATTAATTTCTAACCGAAGACAATCAGTTTATGCCCATGATATCTTTATGGCAGCGATATCCTTTGTCCTGACTTTGTTTTTACGCATGGGGGACGCGATATATAATCTTCCTTTAAGTTTTATTATACAAGGCACTATATGTTTTACAATAATAGCTGCTTGTGCATTTTGGTATATGGGCCTTTATCGGGGTATTTGGAGATACGCATCAATTAACGATGCGATTCAAATAACTAAGGCTGTAACCGTTACTGTTTTCATTTTTTTGCCGGTAATGTTTTTATGGAGTAGAGCTGAATTTCTTCCTCGGTCATTTCCTATTATTAATTGGTTTGTGTTAATTGCTCTCCTTGCTGGCCCAAGATTCATATTTCGCCTATTGAAAGACCGGCATTTCGACTTTGTACTTGAATCAAATAGTACAGAAGGTATACCTGTGCTCCTCGTCGGAGCAGGTGATGCTGCCGAAACATTTATTAGAGAGATCGCTCGTGAACGAATTGCTACTTATAGAATTGCCGGAGTTCTCGATGAAAAAGGAAGCCGCGTTGGTCGTCATATACATAACGTCCCTGTACTAGGCACCCCAGATAACCTGCCAGAAGTAATACGTCAGTTAGCAAAAAAAAATATTCATCTTCAAAGACTAGTAGTTACTAAGCAAGAGCTTAGTCCAGAACTCTTAAATAGTCTTTTAGATGTAGCAGAAAAAAACGGTATGACCTTATCGCGATTACCTAGGCTTACTGAGTTTCAGCAAGGTTCTGCAGATAGGCTAGAAGTCAGACCTATAGACGTTGAGGACTTACTTGGCCGCCCACAAGCAAACCTAGACAAACCTGCAATGAAGCAGTTAATAGCTGGAAAAAGAGTCCTTATTACTGGAGCAGGAGGAACTATTGGGGCTGAACTAACACGGCAAGTTTCAGACTTAGGACCTGACTTTTTAATATTGACCGATAATAGTGAGCATAATTTATACTCTATTGATCTTGAAATAAGTCATCGCAACCCCAAGCAAAAACGTAGTATGCGCCTAGCCAACGTAAGGGAAAAATCTCAAATTGGATCTATATTTAGTGAATTCCAACCCGAGTTGGTTTTTCACACAGCGGCACTAAAACATGTACCGATTGTAGAAAACCATCCTTGTGAAGGTGTACTCACAAATGTAGAAGGATCTCGGGTGGTTGCCGATCTATGTTCTCTACATGCAGTAAATGCTATGGTACTAATTTCTACTGATAAGGCAGTAAATCCAACCAGTGTTATGGGTACGACAAAACGAATCGCCGAGAGTTATTGCCAGGCTCTTGATTCACTTAACGTAGAAAAAAATGAAAACAAACTTTGTCGTTTTATAACTGTTCGCTTCGGTAATGTTTTGGGTTCTACTGGCTCAGTTGTACCGTTATTTGAAAAACAATTGGCTCAGGGCGGGCCATTAACCGTCACAGACCCCAATATAACAAGGTATTTTATGACAACAAGGGAGGCCGTAGAATTAGTGCTGCAAGCTTCAGTGATGGGTATAAAAGAAAGAAAAGCCGCAGGAGATATCTTCGTACTCGACATGGGTAAACCTGTACGTATTTTAGACCTTGCTGAACAAGTAATCCGTTTAGCAGGGAAAAAGCCTTACGAAGATATTGATATTATATTTACTGGGCTTCGTCCCGGTGAAAAACTTTATGAAGAGTTATTTCATGACACCGAGGAAACCAAGCCCACAACAAATTCCTCAATTCTTCTGGCCCCCCGAAGAAATACAGAACTAAAAAAGCTTTCATTATCTATAGATGAACTTACGACCATAGCTCGTACTGCAGATGATGAAAGCTGTAGAAAAATATTAAAGCGCATAGTTCCAGAATACACCTCTAGTAAAACCTAATATTTTAATTAAAAAAAACATTAGTAAACCACACAAATAGAAAGCTATTTCAAAGTGCCAACAGAGAACAAAAATTTAATTAAAAGAGCGCTTATTTCCGTATCTAATAAAGAAGGAATTATAGAACTTGGTAAAGTTCTAGTTCAAAACAATATTGAAATAATATCAACAGGCGGCTCTGCTCAGACCCTGCGTGAAGCTGGTATTTTAGTATTAGAAGTTTCCAAATATACATCCTTCCCAGAAATTATGGGGGGTAGGGTTAAAACTCTGCACCCTAAAATTCATGGTGGCATTCTTTCAAGACGCAGTAATAAAAATGACAATGCAGCTATGATCGAACATGGGATCGATGCCATAGACCTAGTTGTAGTGAACTTATATCCTTTCGAAAAAACCGTAGAGGCCAATAGTGACTATGAAACCTGTGTGGAAAATATTGACATAGGTGGTCCTTCGCTAATCAGGGCCGCGGCTAAAAACCATAAATCCGTGACCGTTGTTACCGACCCAGATGACTACAATGATATAATAAATGCCATTGAAGATAATGGTTGCACTTCCCTAGAACACCGAACCCGCCTGGCAGCCAAAGCATACGCGCGAACAGCAAGCTATGATAGCGCTATAACAAGTTGGTTCAGTAAATCGAATGATAAAGATTTACCGTATGGTTTTACATCAACCGGCGTTCGGAAAAAATTACTTAGATATGGAGAAAACCCCCACCAACGCGCTGCATTATATATTGGGGGATTGAGTAGGCCTGGAGTTGCTACAGCTAAGCAAATCCAAGGAAAGGATCTGAGTTATAACAATCTCGGCGACGCAGACGCAGCTTTTGAACTAATTGCAGAATTCACTGATCCATCCATTGCGATAATAAAACACGCTAATCCTTGCGGGGTAGCTACAAATACCGACCTAGTGAAAGCTTATCGAGAAGCACTAGCCTGCGACCCCGTAAGTGCATTTGGCGGAATAGTTGCATCAAATCGTACTATAGATGGAGCGCTCGCAGAAGTAATTACCAACATTTTTACTGAAGTAGTAATAGCTCCAAATATAGACGAAGATGCTAAGAAAATTTTTTCAAAAAAAGAAAATTTACGACTACTAATAACAGATCTAATGCCACCACCTTTAAACAATGGGCTTCAAACAAAGCCCATTGCCGGTGGGTATTTAGTACAAGAATATGATAAAGGCCATATTATGGCCGACAACCTGAGGGTTGTTACAAAAAGAGAGCCCAGTAAGACAGAAGTAGCAGACTTACTATTTGCCTTTTCTGTATGTAAGCACGTCAAATCGAATGCAATAATATATGTTCGGGACATGGCAACGGTAGGTATAGGTGCTGGACAGATGAGCAGGGTTGACTCAGCAAGAATTGCAGCTTGGAAAGCACTTGCAGCTGCGGAAAAGTTAGGAGAAATCAAGCCTAAAACAATTGGATCTTCCGTGGCATCAGACGCTTTTTTCCCGTTTCCTGATGGCTTATTAGCAACCATAGAAGCCGGAGCAACATCAGTTATTCAGCCAGGAGGTTCTGTGAGAGATGATGAAGTAATTGCAGCAGCGGATGAAGCTGGCATAGCCATGGTGTTCACTGGTATTCGACATTTCAAGCACTAAGTTTGTAATGAATTTTATGTAAACAATATCTTAGAAATTTTAAACCGTCCTTCAGTCTGAAACCTTAATCGCACCTGCAGGCTCTCTTACATATAACATAAGAAAAGCACCCATAATTAGAAAAGGTAGAACAGTTGCTAAGGCTAGGCGCTGACTGCCATATGTAAGTGCCACAAAACTAACTAACCACGGCCCAACAAACGCGGTTGCTTTTCCCGAAAAAGCAAACAACCCAAACATTTGGCTTGATTCTTCAGGCTTCGAAATACGCACCATCATAGAGCGGCTTGCCGACTGCACAGGCCCAAAAAAAATTCCTAAACCTGCTCCTAAAATCCAGAACCAGAAAGAACTTTCAATTATTAATAAGGGAATCCCAAAAGTAATAATAAAAAATAAACTAAACAAAATCGTGAATTTAGAACCAACCCAGTCATCGATTCGACTGAATGCAAAAGCTCCAATTCCTGCAGTCGTATTAAGAAGTAAACCAAAAATAATAACTTCTTTTATACTCATGCCGAATGTACCAGCAGCATATAATCCACCAAATGCGAACAGGGTATTTATACCATCCGTATATAACATCCGAGCCAAAAGAAAACGAGAAAGTTGGGAATTTTTAGGTAATGTAAGCAATGTATTAAGCAATGCTTTAAGTCCGCTCATAATTATGGCTTTAGACGGTAAGTCTCTCGGATGTTCATCTGCTGTCCACATAAATATTGGTAAACTGAATATTGATAACCATAAGGCTACAAAAGGGCCTGATATTCTAATATGTTCAGCATTAAGCTTATCTAAACCAAAAGGAGCAATTTCTGCCTGCACAAACACAAACAGCACTATTGTTAAACAAGTTAAGCCTCCAAAATAACCCAGGCCCCATGCCATACCAGAAATGCGGCCAATATATTTGTAGGGAGCCAAAGTTGGTAACATACCGTTATAGAAAACAAATCCAAGCTCAGAAAAAACTAAAGTTAATCCAACCAACCATAATAGTAATTCCGCATCTTCGGGATTGGGCTTTACAAACCAAAGTAGTGCAGATCCGATCACCAAAATTATCGTGAATACTGCTAGCCAAGGTTTACGACTATAACCCGTATCAACAATTGCACCAAGAACAGGTGCACTAAATGCAATAATAAGTGCTGCAAAACCAGTCATGACTCCCCATTGTGCAGTTGCAATAGTTGAATCAGCAGCTACTGCATTGACAAAATAAGCAGGTATTACAAAAGTAATTATAACTGTAGGATATGAAGAGTTGGCCCAATCAAACAAACACCACGAACTTATCGAACGACGGGAATGAAAATCAGAATGAGCCGGAAAAATATATTTCATGCAAAAAACACATACCTATACTTAATTCATAGGTCAAATTAGTTGTAACCTAGACGCCTTTCCCTTTTGAATACCAATTGCTAATAAAGACACCAAATAGAACCATTAAAAAACCCGCCATCATTGTTATAGTTAACGGCTCGTCTAGTAATAGTGACCCTAATATAAGTGCAACAAATGGATTCATAGGAAGAGAAATAGCAACCAGGGTTGGTGTTGTGTGACGAAGAGCCCACAACCAAAGCATATAAGAGACCGCGGCCCCAAAAAGACCTATATATGCAGCAGCTAACCATCCATTTACAGATAGCTTCACTTCAAAAGTTGGTGCACCCAAGAATTGGGCCAATATAAAAAGTAATATTGTTCCAGGCAAAACCCCAGCAACAGCTACAACAAGAGGTTCATGCAACCGCAACCATCGACTTGACCAAACATTGAATACAGCAGTTATAAAAGCACCTAAAAGTACAATAGAATCTCCGACCCAAGCATCCAAGGGGGCAGTCGAAGAGGACTGCCATAAAGC
Organism: Alphaproteobacteria bacterium; assembly: GCA_029243445.1. The sequence continues at coordinate 904 of JAQWSA010000096.1, read as the reverse complement.
TACAATCACCCCTGATGTAGCTATTACAATCCCTGACACTTTGTAAATAGTTACACGCTCAGCTCGAAATAACACCGCTAAGACCAATGTCATAAAGGGCATAGTCATATATGTCATCGCAGCTCTGCCAGATGTGGTGTACGTTAAGGCCGTAGCAAAGATCACCTGCAAACCACAGAAAAACACTGACCCCATTGCAGCGATAACTGCCAACTGAGAAAAGGTAGGCCAGCGTCTAATCATAATAAATGCAATAGGTGTTAAAATAATTGCAGCGCCAACATTACGCAAAAAGGCAACCGTTATAGGATCTGTTTCAGTAACTAAAAACCGCATAGCTACGAAAGAGGAACCCCCAAATGAGGTTGATAAACAAGCGGCTAGCGCAGCCCAAATCGCCAACCGTTGGGTGCCCATTTTGATGTCTTGTGGCATTAATGCTTTACACTTAGTTAGATCAGCACAAATAGTTATACATATAAAAAATATGGTCTTTATAAAAACTAGATAATGCCACGATATTTTTATTAAAGAAAATTATTATCTAAATAAAAAGGGGTGGCAAAAAAGCCACCCCTTCTAGTATAGGCGATACGCCCAAATATACTATAAGCTCTCCAATCAGGCTGTATCAACTGATGGGAAAAGTGACTTATAAGTTTTAAGCTCTTCTTTAAGCTTTCTCTTACCAATCCGACGTACTGTTCGTTTCCACGCAGCCTCGGTATCTTTAACTACGTCACCGGCTTTCTTGTCGCCAGTGTAGGCCTCTGAGATAGCTCGTTTGAGTTCAGTTTCAAACTCAAGTAGACCAGTTAGATATATACCTGGCGTTGTAACTTTCAGATTTCGCTCGATAGCAGCCATACCTGCAGACGTATAAGTATTAAAAGGCTTCGAACCT